>CAZLXM010000064.1:0-3968 GCA_964563105.1 uncultured Bacteroidaceae bacterium | reverse complement strand
CATTATCTATTTTTGGAGATCATAGTGATGTAATGAGTGCCAGGCAAACTGGTTTTGCTTTCCTTGCTACTTCAAGTGTTCAACAAATTATGGATATCGCTGCAGTTGCCCACCTTGCAGCTATAAAATCAAGAATTCCTTTCGTCCATTTCTTTGATGGCTTCCGCACTTCCCATGAGATACAGATGGTAGAAGCCCCCACAATGGAACAGATGGCTAAATTAATTGATTATGAAGCTTTGCAGGCCTTTCGCGACAGGGCCCTTAATCCTGAAAATCCTGTAACAAGAGGTACAGCCCAAAATCCGGACATTTATTTCCAGTCGAGAGAAGCAGCCAACCGGTTTTATGATGAGGTGCCGGATATTGTTGAAGAATATATGCTGGAACTCTCTAAGCTGACCGGACGGGATTATAATCTTTTTACATATTATGGCGCTAAAGATGCTGAAAACATTATAATAGCAATGGGATCAGTCACGGAAACTATTTGTGAAGTGGCAGATTACCTTAATGAAAAGGGAGAAAAAGTTGGAATTATTACTGTGCATCTTTATCGCCCTTTCTCAGCAAAACATTTTTTCCGGGTTATACCTTCTACAGTTAAAACCATTACAGTACTTGACAGGACAAAAGAACCAGGGGCCAATGGAGAGCCATTATATCTTGATGTTCGTGATTTGTTTTATGGTAAGGAAAATGCCCCGGTTATTCTGGGAGGAAGATATGGACTTAGTTCAAAAGATACAACTCCTGCCATGATCCTTTCAGTTTTCGAAAATATGAAACTTAAAGAGCCGAAAAATCGCTTTACTGTTGGAATTGTTGATGATGTTACAAACCTTTCTCTTCCAGTGTTACCTGAAATTTCTGTCGCTAGTCAGGGAACTTTTGAAGCTAAATTTTACGGGATTGGATCGGATGGAACTGTTACAGCAAATAAAAACTCAATCATGATCATAAGCCAGGCAACACGTAAATATTCACAGGCTTATTTTGCTTATGATTCCAAAAAATCGGGCGGAATAACTACTTCTCATTTACGTTTTGGAGATAACCCGATACGTTCGAGCTATCTGGTAAATTCACCTAACTTTGTTGCCTGCCACGTTCCGGCTTATCTCGATAAATATGATATGCTCAAAGGCCTGAAAAAAGATGGCACATTACTTCTAAATAGTATTTGGGATGCAGAAGAGACAAAAAACAGGCTGCCTGATAAAATGAAAAAATTCATGGCTGATAATGACATTAAATTTTATATAATTAATGCTACAGCTATTGCAAAAAAAATAGGGCTCGGACATCGTACTAATACAATTATGCAAAGTGCCTTCTTCAAAATATCAGAAGTCATTCCTTATGATCTGGCAGTAAATGAGATGAAAAAGTTTATTATCAAGTCATTTGGCCTGAAGGGTGAAGAAATTGTCCGGATGAACCATGCTGCAGTGGATATGGGAGGTGAAGTTGAGGAGATTGTAGTACCCGCTGAATGGTCAGACCTCAAAGTCGAAATAGCTGAAGATACCAGAAAGATCCCTGAATTTGTCAAGGCTGTTGCCGAACCAATGAATCTTATGAAAGGAGACGATTTGCCTGTTAGCGTATTTATAGATCGTGAAGACGGGACTTTCCCTGCCGGCACTACACAGTATGAAAAAAGAGGAGTTGCTGTTATGGTTCCGGAGTGGATACCTGAAAACTGTATACAGTGTAACCAGTGTGCTTATGTTTGTCCTCATGCCAGCATTCGCCCCTTTCTTTTAAATCAGGAGGAAATGCAGGGATTACCCGCAGGTACAGCAACTTTGCCCGCACTAGGCAAAAGTCTTGCCGGCTTACAATACAGATTGCAGGTTTCAGTACTTGACTGTACAGGCTGTGAGGTTTGTATGAATGCTTGTCCTGCCAAGGAAAATGCTCTTGTAATGAAACCTCTTGATGATCAAATGGCAGAAGTTGAAAGATGGAATTACATTTCAGAGAACGTAAGTTATAAAGATACTCTTCTTCAAAAAGATGCTACTGTTAAGAATTCACAATTTGCACAACCACTTTTTGAATTTTCAGGTGCTTGTGCCGGTTGTGGTGAAACTCCATATATTAAGCTTATTACACAACTTTTTGGAGACAGAATGATGATTGGTAACGCCACAGGCTGTTCTTCCATTTATGGAGGGTCCGCACCTTCAACTCCCTATTGTGTAAATCATGAAGGTAAAGGGCCTGCCTGGGCAAATTCGCTGTTTGAGGATAATGCTGAATATGCTTTTGGAATGGCAATTGGGGTTAGAAAAATGCGTGACCATATCAGCAGTCTTATGCAGGAAGCAATGAATAACGGAATTGCAGAGTCCACACGTGAGGCATTCAATGAATGGCTGGAAAATAAAAACGATGCTGAAAAGTCTAAAGCTGCAAGTAAAAGAGTTATTTGTGCATGTGAAAATGAGAAGAATCCGGTAGCACAGAAAATCCTTAAACTAAAAACATATCTTGTTAAAAAATCTGTATGGGCCTTTGGTGGTGATGGATGGGCTTATGATATTGGTTATGGCGGGCTTGATCATGTGGTAGCTACCGGTGAAGATATAAATCTGCTTGTTCTTGATACAGAAGTATACTCTAATACCGGAGGACAAGCATCTAAATCCACACCTGTCGGAGCAGTCGCAAAATTTGCAGCGTCGGGAAAGAAAGTGAGAAAAAAAGACCTTGGAATGATGGCTATGAATTATGGGTATGTATATGTTGCACAGGTAGCAATGGGAGCAAGCCAGTCTCAACTGCTCAAAGCCCTGCGTGAAGCTGAAGCCTATCCGGGACCATCACTGATCATTGCCTATTCTCCATGTATTAACCATGGACTAAGAGCAGGCATGGGAGCCTCCCAATGGCAACAGAAAAATGCAGTTGAAGCCGGATACTGGCATTTATACAGATATAATCCTTTGCTGGAAGCTGAAGGAAAAAATCCATTCCAACTTGATTCCAAAGAACCAGACTTTAGTAAATTCCAAACATTCCTTAATTCTGAAGTTCGATATACCTCGCTGAAACAGGCTTTTCCGGCAGAAGCACAGGAGTTGTTCAAATCAGCAGAAGAAAATGCGAAGTGGAGATATAAGAGTTATGCGAGGATGATGGCGTTGGATTTTTCGGAGGAATAAATGGTGACAGGTGACGGGTGACGGGTGACGGGGTTTGATCAAATGATTTTAGTTGCCACGAATGCATAAATATTTAATCAAATTTATGTATTCGTGGCTTTTTTATATAAAACAATAGTTAAAATAGCTTTTGCTAATGTTTTATCCCGGAATGATTATTGCTGACATGTATTCCGGCTGCATTTATGTCCGGGCTTTGAAAAACATCAGGATATAATGTTAAAAATTAGAGTATGTATCCATAATAATAAGATTTAGTTATAAAGTCAAAAATCCTTTAAGATAAAAGAAAAAAATTTTTATTCTCCGATCATAGTTACTGTGTTTGTTAAATGAGATAGATCCATGGGATAATCAATAGCGGACTGAATCTCTCCAACGCAACATGGCGACGGTGTTTGTTAAATGTGATAAACCCATGGAATGATCAATAACCGGCTGCATCTATCCAACGCAATATGGCGACTGTATATGTTAATGTGATAAACCCATGGGATGGTCAGATATTCCGGTCTGCCACGAAAATAGTTTTTATAATTAATTCTTATTGATTCAGCTTTAACTGAAAGAGTAGTTATTTCACAATCAAAAAAGTTAAGATTATTACAACATTTAAAGAGATTGTCAGGATCATTAAGTTCAAAGGTTAAAAAAAGATTTTGAAGTATGAAAAAACTTGTCGAAATTTGATTTTGAGTAATTCAACAAAGAATTATTTTTATTACTATTAATCGTCCCAACCTGTTTTCCGGATAAATTTTTCGTCAAAATTATAACACGCATAAATACAGTCAG
>CAZLXM010000063.1:0-22818 GCA_964563105.1 uncultured Bacteroidaceae bacterium | reverse complement strand
TATGAACTTATCACTTCTTACAGAAAGGATGTCGCCATATTGAAAAATTTCTTTTGAGTGTTTCATGACTTTAAAGTTTTAAAAAGACATAAAATAATAATCTAAATTAAAACTTTTTTAGATAAGAAGAATCATTTTAAATAATCTTTTGGGAATAAAATTATAGTAAATTTTATTTCTCAGACATATCAGTCTTAATAGAGGTTTTCAAATATAAAACCAAAATTTTCAATTCTTCTTAATGCAGTTAATATTGAAAATTAATACCGGTTCTGATTCTTTAATATTTATTTGAAGCAGTTGCCTCAGGTCAAACTATAAACATATTATCCGGAAAAGAAATTTGCTTAATTACTTTCCAGAATTTTGAAAAGCTCATCCAGCTTGGGAGTAAGAATAATTTCTGTTCTTCTGTTTTTTCGTCTTGCCTCGGGATTATCATTCGGGTCTACAGGCAGGAACTCGCCATGCCCTGCTGCTGTAAGACGGCGGGGATCAATTCTTGAACCACCCAGTAAAATCTTTACAATGGAAGTAGCTCTCATTACACTCAAATCCCAGTTATCTTTAATGGCTGAACCACTTCTTATAGGAACGTTATCTGTATGACCTTCTATCATAATATTGATTTCAGGATTTTGTTCCAATACCTGGGCAAGCCTCTTTAAGGCAGTAACACCTCTCGGATCAACTTCAATACTTCCCGAACGGAATAATAACTGTTCTTCCAAAGAGACATATACTTTACCATTCTTTAATTCTACAGTTAAGCCCTGGCCCTCAAATCCATATAAAGCTTTCGAAACAATTTCACGTAAAGCATTAACTGCAGAATCTTTCCTGTTTAATATATTCTCCAGTTCAGCAAGCCTGATATTACGGGCTTCAAGTTCTGATCTTAACCTGTTAAGGTCTTGTTTTTCTGAATTAAGAGTTTGTTCCAGATCACGCAATCTCAGCTCTTTCTTTTGAAGATCGTCCTGAGTTGACTGTAGCTCATTAAGCAGGCGCCTCGTTTCACGGGCACTGCCCTGTAAAAGTGCATCATTTGCTGATTGAAGATCCTCATACCTTTTATTTAATTGTAAAAGATCAGTCCGAAGCTTAGATATTTCTGCATTCTTTTTAATGCTATCTGCCGCAAACCGGAGCCTTTCTTTTTCAACCATTTCCCTCTGAGCTTTCATTTCTGTGTTTTCAACAGTAAGTCTCTCATTATCCGCCATAAGCTGGTCACGTTCCGTTTCAAGTTTTTTGCTTTTATCACTTATCTCATTAAAATGCCTCGCAGGCACACATGAGGCAATTAAAAACAAGCAAGTCAGGAGCAATATTTTACCTTTTTCCATATTTGTTAATTGTCAGGATACTAATATTGATAATATAATTTTAATTTCTGCCCTTATCAGGAACAGGTATTAAAAATCTAATTTATAAACACGCAAATTAGTGAATTATTATAAAAAACATCACGGAAGATATTAACAGACCAGGATATTTTTAAACTAATAAAAAATAATAATTATCTGAAATTCATTCGACAAAAAATCTCCACTTTTTATTCTTCCAGTACTCACCTGCATAATCAATCCCTATTCTTTCAGCACTGGATATTTTTGGAAAAGTTATCCCATTCTCAAACCAGATCCTTGGAGAATGAAATATGGATTCACCATAAAAAGTTTTATCAATTTGCAAGCTACGGCCCACTCTGCCCGGGCCATTTACCTGCTCAAGGTTCCTGATAAGTACAGCCTGTGGTTCACCAGCCTTTCCGGTTACAATATTCAACATCCAATATAAACCATATATTAAATAAACATATATCCTTCCTGCTTCATGGTATAATATCTCATTGCGTTTCGTCCTGCCCCTGCTTGCATGACAGGCAAGGTCTTCCTCGCCCCGATAGGCTTCCACTTCAGTAATTATACTATCATACCTTTGATTGTTAATAATCCTGATTATCTTTTTACCTATCAGATCAGGGGCTACCTCCAGCACATCACGCTGAAAAAATATTTCATTCAGCTTAATTTCCGGTATATATAAATTGTGACTGTTGGAATTTAATTCTTTTGACATTTTATAAAATCAACTGTAAATATTAATTCCCCACACATTTCATTTATTAGTAAAAAATCAAAATTTGCAAGGTTTAAAAAAGTTAAATGCACATAATTTATAGTTTTACAAATTTTGTAAGCTATAAATTTCAGTAATTATTATAATGTTATCATTTGTATAAATAATCACCTTCATAAATACAAAAATAATGCATTATTATTTTATATGATGCATTGATTCTTTTCAACACTACTTTTGTCATTGAATACCGGAGGATATCAGGAAAAATAAATAGCATTGAATAAAGATTTAACATAAAATAATCTGAACAGCCACAAGTTAAATATCAATAAGCTTATTATTAATGATTTTAATTATATAAAATATATTTTTATCATTAATTGTTGAATAAAAAAAATAATTGTACTTTTGCAGTCCACAATTTTTTGGATTAGCCCTTAATTGTGATTTTGATAAATAAAACAATTTAAAGTGAATACACTTAGTTATAAGACTATTTCGGCAAATAAAGCTACTGTAAAAAAGAATTGGCTTTTAGTAGATGCTAATGACGAAGTTCTTGGCCGTCTTGCTTCAAAGGTTGCATTCATGTTGAGAGGCAAGCATAAACCTGATTTTACACCCCATGTTGACTGTGGTGATAATGTTATTATTATAAATGCTGAAAAAATCAGGTTAACCGGGAATAAATTATCTGATAAACATTATATAAGTCATACTGGTTATCCCGGCGGACAAAGATTTACCAGTCTGAAAAGTTTATTGATGAAACGGCCTGAGGCAGTAATTGAGAGGGCAATAAAGGGTATGCTTCCAAAAAATCGCCTGGGAAATGCTATTTTCAGAAACCTGCATGTATATGCCGGAGATGTCCATCCGCATGAAGCACAAACTCCGGTAAAAGTAAATTTAAACGAAATTATTGCATAATTCATGGAAACAATTAATACAATAGGGCGTAGAAAATCTGCTATTGCACGTGTTTATCTAAATGAAGGCAAAGGTCAGATCATGGTCAATAACAGGGATTTTAAGTCTTATTTTCCCGGAGAACATTTGCACTTTATTATAGAACAGCCTTTGAATACTCTTCAGATCAGGGAAAAATACGATATTCAGGTAAATCTTGTCGGAGGTGGAATAAAAGGCCAGGCTGAAGCACTTCGCCTTGGTATTGCCAGGGCATTAGTTAAACTTGATCCTGAAAATAAACCAGTTTTAAAAGCACAGGGATTTCTGACAAGAGATCCGCGTGAAGTGGAACGTAAGAAGCCGGGAAGGCCAAAAGCGAGAAAGAGATTCCAGTTCAGCAAACGCTAATAAAGAATTTTGTTTAGTATCTAAATTGATTGGACTTCCTGCAAAATTGTTTATTAACTTTTAGGAGCTGCCACTCAATTGAAAAAACGAATGTAAACAAATAAATATCTATATGCCAAAACCAACATTTGAAGAATTATTAGATGCAGGTGTACATTTTGGTCACCTCAAACGTAAATGGAACCCTAATATGGCTCCTTACATTTTTATGGAAAAAAATGGTATTCATATTATTGATCTCCATAAAACCATTGATAAGCTGGAAGAAGCTGCTGCAGCAATGAGGCAGATAGCTAAATCCGGAAGAAAAATACTTTTTGTTGCAACAAAAAAACAGGCCAAAGAACTTGTAGCAGAAACTGTAAGCAAGATAAATATGCCCTATGTTACTGAAAGATGGCCCGGAGGAATGCTTACAAACTTCCCGACTATCAGAAAAGCAGTAAAAAAGATGGCATCCATCGACAGGATGACAACGGATGGAACTTTTGCCACTCTTTCAAAAAGAGAAAAACTGCAGGTAACACGTCAAAGGGCAAAACTTGAAAAAAATCTTGGGAGTATCGCTGATTTGACAAGATTGCCCGCAGCCATGTTTGTAGTTGATATATTAAAAGAAAATATCGCTGTAAGAGAAGCAAACAGATTGAGTATACCCGTTTTTGCCATTGTAGATACCAATTCAGACCCTAATCAGGTTGATTTCCCAATACCGGCAAATGATGATGCATCCAAGTCTATCTCCCTTATCCTGAATTTTCTTTGCGATGCAATTGCAGATGGCCTTAACGAAAGAAAACTTGAAAAAGATAAAGAAAAAGATGTCGCAGTAAAAGATAAAAAAGCACAGGATATCACACCTATTGTTAAAAAAGTAAAAACTCGTTCCGTGATCATCGAAACAATAGTTGATGAAGAAGAGGAAGAAACTGCTGATGTCATAACTAAAAATATTGGTGATGATACAGATGAAATAGCTGAAGAGAAAAAAGTGAAGGTCAAAGTGAAAGCATCAATTGATGATGTGATAGATGATGATGAAATAGCAGGTGAACCAGTACTGAAAAAAGTTCTTACTAAAAAACCGGCTGCTAAAAAGGCGGTATCTAAAAATAAATTAGAGGATTAATTTAAATAATATATTTATGACAATAATAAGCGCTTCAGATGTAAGCAAACTGAGGAAAGTCACCGGTGCGGGAATGATGGACTGCAAAAAAGCACTCGAAGAAACAGGTGGCGATTTTGATAAAGCAATAGACATAATACGTAAAAAAGGCCAGCTTATAGCCGATAAACGAGCAGAAAGAAAAGCATCAGAAGGAGTAGTCCTGGCAAAAATAGCTAATAACACGGGAGTAATGATCTCTTTAAACTGTGAAACCGATTTTGTTGCAAAAAATGAAGATTTTGTTAAACTGGCAGAATCAATTTTAGACCTGGCACTTGAAAAACTTCCCGAAAACCTGGAAGAGTTAAACAAACTTAATCTTAACTCAAAATCAATAAGCGAAATATTATTAGAGCAGATTGGAATTATAGGCGAAAAAATTGAACTCGCTTATTATGAAAAACTAAAAGCACCTGCTCTGGCATATTATATCCACATGGATAAAAAACTTGCCACACTTGTTGGTTTTAACAAAAACGTTGACGAACAGGTCGGAAAAGATACTGCTATGCAGATTGCTGCCATGGCCCCAATATCTATTGATAAGGCTGATGTTCCTGAAGATGTTATTGAAAAAGAAAAGGAAATAGGAAGGGAACAAGCCCGGCTTGAAGGCAAGCCTGAAAATATGTTGGATAAAATCGCCGAAGGAAAACTTAACAGGTTCTTTAAGGAATCAACCCTCTTAAACCAGGAGTTCATTAAAGACAGCAAAAAATCTGTTGGCCAATATCTGAAAGAAGCCGACAATGACCTTAAAGTTACAGCCTTCTTACGTTTTTCATTAAAACAGTAAATACAGGAGAATAAAAATAAAAACCCCCGCAATTAAATCGGGGGTTTTTTTATTTAAAGGTTTTGTCTTTTTTTCATATCTTCGGACTTTAAAGCAACTTCATTATGCCAAAATATAAAAGAATTCTCCTGAAATTAAGCGGTGAAGCATTAATGGGAATGCAAAACTATGGGATAGACCCTCAGAGATTACAAAATTATACTGAAGAAATAAAATCAGTTGCAGATCAGGGTGTTCAAATAGCTATTGTTATTGGCGGCGGAAATATTTTCAGGGGTATGAGTGGCACAGGAAAAGGAATTGACCGGGTTAAAGGAGATTATATGGGCATGCTTGCAACTGTTATTAATGGACTTGCATTGCAATCGGCATTTGAAAATAATGGATTGAAAACCAGAGTATTTTCTGCTGTCAGAATCGAACCTTTTGTTGAATTTTATAACAAAGATCAGGTTGTTAAAGCCCTGAATAATAATTACATTACAATTCTCACAGGAGGAACAGGTAACCCATTTTTTACTACCGACACTGCCTCTGCACTCAGGGCTGTTGAAATCAATGCAAATGCAATGATTAAAGGCACACGGGTTGATGGCGTTTTTGATTCAGATCCGGAAAAAAACAAATCGGCAAAAAAGTTTACTCTGTTAAATTTCAATGAGGCTATTGAAAAACAATTAAATGTAATGGATATAACAGCATTCACAATGTGCAGGGAAAACAACCTCCCGGTAATTGTTTTCAATATGAATATTCCCGGAAATTTACAAAAACTTATTTCAGGTGAAAAAATTGGAACTTTAATTAAAAATTAAATATATTTAAACTGGATTTATTATATAAAAGCTCAAAATATTATGAATGAAGATGTGCAATTTATTCTGGAAATAGCAGAAGAAAAAATGTTAAAAGCCCTTAATCATCTTGAGCTTGAATTAAGCCGAATACGGGCTGGAAAAGCAAATCCCCACCTGCTTGACGGGATCATGGTTGAATATTATGGAACAATGTCCCCGCTCAGTCAGGTATCAAATATTTCAACTCCCGATCCAAAAACAATCGCAATTCAGCCATGGGAAAGAAATATGATTGGACCAATAGAAAAAGCAATTATGGCATCTAACCTGGGGATTACCCCCGTTAATAACGGAGAAATTATTAGAATTGTAATCCCTCCTCTTACCGAAGAAAGAAGACGAGGACTTGTAAAACAAGTTAAACAGGAAGGAGAAACAGCAAAGGTAAGTACCAGAAATGCCCGAAGAGAGGCTAATGATGAAATAAAACAACTTCAGAAAAGCGGGCTACCCGAAGATGAAGGAAAAAAAGCAGAACTTGAAATTCAAAAAATGATCGATGAGTATGCTGAAAAAATTGATAATGTAGTTGCTTTAAAAGAAAAAGAAGTGATGACAGTATAGGAAAGAATTATTTCTTGTGAGCTGAAACATTTAATTTTTGCAGGATCTTCCCTCCAACCATATCTCTTGCAAGCGATGCAATACTCATTGGATCAAATCCGCATAAATGAAAAAGCTCCTTGCGCGTTCCATGTTCAATAAATTCATCAGGAATACCCAATCGTCTTATCTTCACCTGATACTGATTTTCATTGACAAATTCCAATACCGCACTGCCAAAACCACCCTGTAAAATACCGTCCTCAACAGTAATAACTAAATCATAAGTTTTAAATACCTCATGTAACAATTCTTCATCAATAGGCTTAACAAAACGCATATCAAAGTGGGCAACATTTATGCCATCTGATTTTAATATGTTTATGGCCTCGGTAACAAGAATGCCGGCATAGCCTATTGACAAAATAGCAATATCTTTACCGTAACTTAATTGCCTGCCTTTACCAACAGGTAATTCAACAAAATCCTGCTTCCAGTTTGTAATTACCCCTCTACCTCTGGGATAACGAATACTAAAAGGCCCATGATCTTTTAACTGGGCTGTATACATTAAATTACGAAGCTCACTTTCATCCATGGGGGCCGAGACAATCATATTTGGGATAGACCTCATAAAGGCAATATCAAATATACCATGATGGGTTGGGCCGTCATCACCAACCAAACCTGCCCTGTCAAGGCAAAATATTACATTCAGGTTCTGTAAAGCAACATCATGAATTATTTGATCATAAGATCTTTGAATAAAACTGGAGTAAATATTGCAAAATGGCAAAACACCCTGTGAAGCAAGCCCTGCTGCAAATGTTACAGCATGCTGTTCAGCAATTCCAACATCATAAGTCCTGTCAGGAAATTTATCCATCATTATCTTTAACGAACAACCTGTAGGCATTGCAGGGGTTATCCCAATTATAGAGGGATTTTTTTCAGCAAGTTCAAGAAGAGTTTCCCCAAATACATCCTGAAATCGTGACGGTAGCGGGGTATCAGACTTATCAGATAAAATCTCTCCGGTATATTTATTAAACTTCCCGGGTGAATGATAAACAGTCTGGTTCATCTCAGCCTGTTTAAAACCCTTTCCTTTAACAGTAATACAATGCAATAATTTTGGCCCGGGAATATTTTTTAAGTCCTGAAGGACTTTAACCAAATAAGTGACATCATGTCCGTCAACAGGGCCAAAATACCTGAAATTTAAAGTCTCAAAAAGATTGCTATGCCGTAAAAGCAATGACTTAATTGCATTCTCAATGATCTGAACAGAAGCCCGTGCCTCAGGGGCAAGACGATTAAAATATCCAAGAAGATTCCAGATATCTCTTTTTACACGGTTATATGTTTTAGAAGTAGTAATATCGAGAAGATAATCCTTCATCGCACCTACATTCGGATCAATAGCGATGTTATTATCATTAAGGATAACAAGCAAATTTGTCTTTTCAATTCCTGCATTATTCAAACCTTCATACGCAAGCCCGCCGGTAAGTGCCCCGTCACCAATTACAGCAACTACATGCCTGTCAGGCTCACCCAAATGATAAAACGCTTTATCAATCCCTAAAGCAGCAGAGATAGAGGTAGAAGCATGACCAGTACCAAAAGAATCATATTTACTTTCGAGAATTTTTGGAAATCCACTTATACCTCCAAGTTTACGATTAGTATGGAAAATATCACGACGACCGGTAAGGATTTTATGCGCGTATGCCTGATGACCAACATCCCAAATTATTTTATCATGGGGGACATTGTAAATGTAATGCAAAGCCACGGTTAGTTCAACAACCCCCAAACTTGCACCAAAATGACCCGGATTCGAAGATACTACATCAATAATAAACTTCCTGATCTCATCACTTAGTGAAACTAAATCTCTAACACTAAATTTCCTGAGATCTGCGGGACTATTTACTTTTGATAATAAAGGAAAAGTTGAATGCTGTTCCAAAATAATTTATGGTCCAAAGATATTTTATACAAATATAAACATTATTTTTTTATTCATTATTTATTATTCTAATCAAACGCTAAACTCATAAAACTCTTTTTCATTTCAAGCTTTATGAAAACCAAAGATTTTGGATTATTTTTGTGCCTTCTTATAATAAAATTTGATTCAATGAAGCAGGAAGACCTTTTTAAAAAGCTTATTTCACATTGTAAAGAATATGGTTTCGTTTTTCAATCAAGTGAAATCTATGATGGATTATCTGCAGTGTATGATTATGGTCAATATGGAGTGGAACTAAAAAATAATATTAAAAAATTTTGGTGGGATTCCATGACCCTGTTACATGAAAATGTTGTTGGAGTGGATTCTGCTATCTTTATGCATCCAACAATCTGGAAAGCTTCAGGGCATGTTGATGCTTTTAATGACCCTTTAATTGATAATAAAGATTCGAAAAAAAGATACCGGGCTGATGTATTGATTGAAGAAGAAATTGAGAAATTGAATGGCAAAATAGAAAAAGAAATTGAAAAGGCAGCCAGGCGCTTTAAAGATAAATTTGATGAAAAGCTTTACCGGCAAACAAATCCGAAAATCCTTGAAACAGAAAAGAATATAAATTCCCTGAAATCACGATATATTAATGCCCTGAATGAAAATAACCTGAAAGAATTAAGAGATATTATCATAGATTATGAAATAGTATGTCCTGTATCAGGAACCAGAAACTGGACTGAAGTCAGACAATTTAATCTGATGTTTTCCACAGAAATTGGTGCTGTTGCTGATGGCGCTTCAAAGTTGTATCTTCGTCCCGAAACCGCCCAGGGAATATTTGTAAATTATCTAAATATCCAGAAATCGGGAAGGATGAAAATTCCTTTCGGTATTGCCCAGATTGGTAAAGCATTCCGTAATGAAATTGTTGCACGCCAGTTTATATTCAGAATGCGTGAATTTGAGCAGATGGAAATGCAATATTTTATCAAACCGGGAGAAGAAATGAAATGGTTCAGTTATTGGAAAGATATAAGAATGAAATGGTTTCAGGCCCTTGGTTTTGGAAATGAAAATTATCGTTTTCACGATCACGATAAACCTGCACATTATGCAAATGCAGCAACAGATATAGAATATCTCTTTCCCTTTGGTTTTAAAGAAGTAGAGGGAATTCATTCACGTACTGATTTCGACCTGACAAACCATGAAAAATATTCAGGAAAAAAATTACGCTATTATGACCCTGAAACCGGAGAATCATTTATTCCATACGTAATCGAAACTTCAATTGGCCTGGACAGGATGTTCCTCCATGTAATTTCAGCTTCTTATTTTGAAGAAGAGCTTACAAAGGAAAATGGGGAAAAAGATAAAAGAGTTGTGATGAAATTTCCTCCTCCCCTAGCTCCGGTAAAAATTGCAGTCCTTCCTCTTGTAAAAAAAGACGGCCTGCCTGAAATTGCAAAAGAAATAATGGATGATCTTAAATTCGAATTTTATTGCCAGTATGATGAAAAGGATTCCATTGGAAGAAGATACAGACGGCAGGATGCAATTGGAACCCCCTATTGTCTTACGGTGGACCATCAGACAACAGAAGACAGGACTATTACCATAAGATACAGAGATTCAATGGAACAGGAAAGAATACACATAAATGAATTAAAAGATATTGTAAGCGATAAATTAAGTTTTAAAAGGCTTTTTAAAAAATTAGCTTAACTTAGTTGTACACTAATATTTATATCATGATTAAACTCCTGAAATCATTATTGCCTGATCTTTTTGCTGTTATAGGCTTCGTAGCCATAGCATTTATTTATTTCAGTCCCGTAATAGAAGGGAAAGTTTTACCACAGAGTGATATGATCCAGGTCAGGGGAATGCAAAAAGAACTTGTAGACTACCATAAACTGACAGGCAAGGATGCAATGTGGACAAATTCAATGTTTGGAGGAATGCCGGCATACCAGATCAGGGGAGGAAATGTATTTAATATTTTTCATGAACTTCAATGGCCAACACGGTTATATCTGCCTTATTTTACAGTTGGGATTCTTTTTGTTTATCTTTTTGGATTTTATTTACTCCTAAGGATATTAAAAACCGATGTCCTTCTGGCCTTTGCCGGAGCTATTGGCTTTGCCTTTGCATCCTATAACCTCATTATAATTTTTGCGGGCCACATTACCAAAGCATATGCTATCGGATATATGGCCCCTGTAATTGCTGGAATTATACTTCTTTACGATGGAAAATACCTGTCAGGAGGCCTATTAACATTGGTTAGCCTTGGAATACAGATTTCATGCAATCATTATCAAATAACCTATTATCTTATACTTACCATTGGACTCTTTATTTTGTTCAAAGCTGTTGAATTTATCAAGTTAAAAGATTTTAAAAAATGGATAATTGCAACATCAGTTTTTGCAGGTGTCACTATCTTGGCTATCATACCAAACAGTTCAATGTTTTGGTCAACTTATGAATATGGGAAATACAGCACCAGAGGCCCTTCAGAATTATCAGCTGACACAAATGATCAAACATCAGGCCTCAATAAAAGCTACATTCTTAATGACTATAGTTACGGAATTTCCGAAACATTGAATCTTCTCATACCTAACTTTATGGGCGGCCCGTCGGTTGCCAAACTACCTGATCATGGAAAAACTTATGAGCTATTACGAAAAAGTGGTTACCCCGAACATGAAATAAAGAATATCATATCCAGAATGCCCACCTATCATGGCCCGCAGAGATTTACAGCCGGTCCGGCATATATTGGGGCAGTAAGTATATTCCTTTTTATCCTGGCATGTTATTTTTTACAAGGTACTATAAAATTATGGCTTCTTACTGCTCTTGCATTCTCAATCACTCTCGCCTGGGGAAAACATATCCCTGTTCTTTCAGGTTTCTTTATTGATTATTTCCCTGCATATGATAAATTCAGAACTGTGTCAATGATCCTGGTCATAGCAGGATTTATCATTCCTTTTGGGGCAATCCTGGGTATTCAAAAATTCCTGGCTTCAAAAAATAATAAAAAGCAATCCTTGAAGTCATTAAAATATTCTTATTTTATCGCCGGAGGTATCTGCCTGTTTTTTGGCCTTATTGGATATAATATCCTTGATTATTCATCATCCGCAGATCAAAATATGCCCCCACAAATACTTGAAGCACTTAAAGCCGACCGTGCAACCCTTTTAAGAAACGATGCTTTCAGATCTTTTGGCCTGATAACAGCAGGTGCTGTTTTAATTTATGCCTGGATAAAAAATAAATTGTCCATGCAATATTTACTGGTCTCTTTTTCTGTTTTGTTTCTGGCTGACCTTTGGCCGGTTGGTAAACGTTATTTAAATAATTCAAATTTTATAAGTAAAAGGGCCGATAAAGAATTAATATCTCCTACTCCGGCAGATCGTGAAATACTGAAAGATTCCACTTATTTCAGAGTATTGAACCTTAGTCTTGATCCTTTTAATGATGCTACCACGTCTTATTTCCATAAATCACTTGGCGGATATCATGGTGCCAAGCTGAAAAAATATCAGGAAATTATAGAAAGACATATTGCAAGGTCCAATATGAACGTCATTAATATGCTTAATACTAAATATTTTATAAAACTTAGTGATGACAGGACAGCCATAAATGCAATATTAAATCAGGATGCCCTCGGCAATGCCTGGTTTGTGGATAACATATTAATGGTTAATTCCGCAGACGAAGAAATTGATACTCTTAATAATTTTGATCCCGCAACAACCGTTGTTATCCAAAAGAAATATTCCTCATATATTAGTCAGGATAATATCAGCCCTGCTGACTCATCCGAATATATTTCACTTATCTCTTACGCACCGGATGAGCTTCATTACAAAAGCAAAACCAAGGGAGAAAGATTCGCTGTTTTTTCGGAAGTCTTTTATCCAAAAGGATGGAAAGTGTTTATTGATGGTTCCCCGGCTGAATATATAAATGTAAATTATATTCTGAGGGGAATGAAAATCCCTCCCGGTGAACATAATATACAATTTATTTTCCGTCCTGATTCATATATTATATCATCTAAAATATCTGAAGCTTCTTCGATTGTTATAATATTACTTGTTCTTGGCGGTATTTTCTATGGTTACAGGAATAAAAAATTTAATTAAAATCTTTTATTTTTAAAATAGAAAATAAAGAAGCGTACAGCTATAACAAAATGCCGAAAAAATACCGGTACAAACCCAAATTCTTTTATCATAATCCGGGATCTTTCTTTTAACGATTTAATAATATTCTTTTTATTTATCCCTCCTTCAAGAAAATATGTAAGTATCATCTTCGTATTACATATTTTTTCAGATTTTTTTAAAGATTCCAAAAGCCATTTATAATCTGAAGCAATTCTGAACGATATATCAAAAGCAGGGGCAATACTTTTTTTTACCAGAACTGATTGATGGCATACAACCATCCCGTTTATCATATTTTTATACGAGAGCCTGTCAGGAGGCTTTAACCTTCTCATACCTATTTCATTCCCATCCCGGTCAATTATCATTGTATCTCCATAATAAATATCACATAATCCCGTGGGTTCATTAAATATGTTTTTAAGGATTTGAGGGCTAAAAACTTTGTCACCGGCATTTATAAACCATAAATAATCACCATCAGCCAGCATTAATCCTTTATTCATTGCGTGGTACAATCCCTGGTCAGGTTCACTTATCCATTTATCCACGAGATTTGAATGGCGCAATATTATATCAACCGTACCATCCGAAGAACCCCCGTCTATTATTATATATTCTTTATTTGAATATTCTAATCCTGAAATATTCAGAATAGTATCTTCAAGTAATTCCGAAGCATTAAATACAACAGTAATAATACTAATTTTTGGAGTCATCCGGATTTATTGATTAGTGATTCATATAATGAATAATATTTGCCGGAAATTATTTCAAAAGAATAATTTTCCATAACTTTTCTTCTGCAATTATTCCTTATTCTTTCCGTATCCTTATGATGAAAAATCCATTTCAGCCCGTCGCAAAGACTATTCATATCCTCTTTATCACTCAAATAACCGTTTATTTCATGATCAATCATTTCCGGAATTCCACCGGTATTAAAAGCTACCACCGGGGTACCACAGGATAAAGATTCCATTACAGTCCCCGGGAGATTATCCTCTAAAGAAGGAAGAATATAAACATCCGATAACTGATATAACATTGCAATCGCTTTTTCGTCATCCAAAAATGATATCGGATAATGATCGCATGGAAGAGTAAGTTCTTCCGAAGATTTCCCAAATGTTAGTAATCCTGTTTTTTCTTTTATCTCCGGATTTCCTGATATTAACATCTCAAGAGCTTTAAGAACAAAATGAAAACCTTTACGTTTATCCTTTAAATTTGCAGATCCGGCAAGAATAATAAATTTGTGCTCAGGAATATTATTTATTTTTCTGATCAAAGCTTTTTTTTCCGGTTTAAAAATCTCCGTATCAATGGGATTTGGTATTACAACAGTATTGAATTGTTGCATCAAAGAAGCCGACCGGACTTTTTCGGCCAGCCAGTGGCTTGGAGTAACAATAGTCAGGTTTGAATTTTGATAGATTTTCTTTTTCTTTCGAAATACTTTATTAGAGAGATCATTAGATTTTCTTGTCCTTAAAAAAGGGCATTTACCACATTCTGATGTAAAAAGCCTGCAAGTTCCCGAATAATGACAACCTCCTGTGAATGCCCACATATCATGCAAAGTCCAGACAAGCTTTTTACCACTCCCAAAGAGTTTTTTAAGTTCACTTAAAGAAATAAAACCCTGATTAATCCAATGAAAATGTAAAATATCAGCTTCTTTTATATCATAAAAATCAGATATACGCTTTCCAATATTGGCAGGTGAAAAATAAAACAACGTTTCCCTGGATTTCATATAAAAACTATATAATAATCTTTCCAGGAAAATACAGATAAAGTTATGGGCCTTATGAAAAAATGTAGTTGTAAGCCCTGATATATTCTCATTATCTGACAACTTCAGCCTGACAAGCATTCTGATCCCGGAATAATATTTGCACAATCCCTTTAATAAACGGTTTGCAGCAATTGCTGCCCCGCCCTTTCGATCAGACGTGCTTATTAATACAACCTTCACCTTTGTTTTTACAAAATAATTTTCAAAATTGTGAATTTATAAATCTAATAATTTTATTTATTCATCTATTGAATAAAAATAAGGGCAAAAAGATTCCTTTCATGAATATCTCCGGTTTCAACTTTATATTCCTGAGCCTGCTTTTGAACAAATATATTCCAGCTCTCAGGGCCCCGGAAATTAATATGGCCCTCAAAATCATCAATCCTGCCATTAGGTACTGTAAGGAAAAGATAGCCACCCGGTTTCATTGCACTGATAAGATTTTTTAATGCATCTTCCGGATTTATTAAATATTCAAGAACTTCTGTGCAAAAAATAATATCATAAGTATTTTCGAGACTGTCATAAATATTATGCTCAATAGCAGAATTTATTACTTTCTTTTTGACAAAAGATATATAAACTCCAAATAAGAGAATAAAATTATGGATGGATTTTAAAAAGCGCCTGAATGCTTTTTTTATTTTATATAGAATCATATTGCAGAATTTAATATCAGGAAAATTTTATTCTTCCTTCCAGAAGATTTTGGTTTTAAAAAGCTGGTTTAATAATTGATTTATATCTTCCGATATTTTTAAAAATACAATTGTAATAAAAAATATCCCTCCTGAAACTGTTGTTCTTATGAAAATATCAATTAAAAAACTATTCTGTAAAGGTATGAAATATCCACAGACATATGAAATAAGGGCAATAAAGGTTACAACAAGTATTTTATAATCAAAAGGGACTATTTTATATTTAACTTTTAAAAAAAGATACTGTAAAAATGCAGTTATCGTATAAGCAATTAATATTGAAATTGCTGCACCTGTAATATTGTAAAGCGGGATAAGTATCAGCATAAATAAGATCATTAAAGCAAGGAAGAAGCTAATAATCAGAGTATTAATTCTATAGTAAGAAGATGTTTGTATAATTGTGCTGCTCATTGTGGTAGCCATTTCAATAACATTTTTAATTCCCACAAAGAATATCACCCACTTTCCGGCTTCATATTCTTTTGGTATTATAATAAAAACATTATTAATATTAACCCATAAAACAATAAACAAAAACAAGGCTGCAATAGCTTGTGTAAGGCTCCCTTTTTCATAAATTGTTTTAATAGTATTTATATCTTTTACTTTCCAGGCATCTGCGATAATTGTAGTGGAAATTTTCAGTAGTGGTCGGGAAGGGATAAGAATTATTGTTGCAAAAAAAAATGTAGTTGCATAAATTCCGGTAGGTGATATCCCCATGAAACGGTTAACCATTATACTATCTAATTGTAATACAGCAATTGACCCAAAGCCGACGAGCAGGCCATGAAAACATAAACTGGCCATCTCTTTCCATATAACTTTATTAAAAACAGGCCCCGGTTTTCTGAATAAAAAATCTCCGTTAATTATTAGAATTATAAATATTATAACGGTAGGAACAGATAAGGAAATCACATAAAACAACACGAAGTTTTTAAAGCTGATATAATTAAAAAAGTATAAAACAACAGAAATAAGTATTAAGATACGCTGTACAAGCTCTTTCATTGCAGTTCCTACCACAGCATCATATAAAGCCTTGATATAAGCATCAAAAAGCCCGAAAAATAAAGTGAAAAAAATCAGGGGGACCAGGTAATTGAAGTAACTAACAAATAAAGCAGAATTTTCGATATTGTTTCTTATAAAAACCGGTTTTAAAATAAGCAGCCCTGCAATGGAAATAATGAATCCTGTAAAGGAAACTATAAGGGCGATGATAACAAAACCACTATGTCCGGAATTTTTATCACGGAAATAAGGAAAAAGGCGATTAATTACATTTGTAAAACCCAGACTGCCAAATTGTGCAAAAAGAACTGAAAAGGAAACAAGTAATTTAAGAAGCCCGATTTCTTCTGTTGATAATATTCTCGGAAATATAACAGCAGTTGTTATAAACCCTATGACAACTCCTATATATGAATAGACTGTTCCTTTTACTGCCTGTTGTTTTATTATCCCCATCAGATAGTTAAATCACATTAATACCTGTTAATCCACCTGTATCTTCTCGCGTTATCACCAAGTTTTAAAGAAAGGAAAAACTCATGTGATCCGGAATTATATTTTCTAATAGAAGATAAGGCATAATCATAGGAATAACCAATAAACAATTTATTCGCTCTGATCCCAAGAAGCATGGAAACTGAATTATTTGTCCTGTATGATATGCCAAACCAATAATCCTCTTCATAATTGACTTTACATGTAATATCAGCCTGTGGTAAAAATTGTTCAGATGTTTTTAATAAAAAAGAGGGTTCAATATCATATCCCTGCCCTATTAGAAATTTGTATCCTCCCAAAAAATAATAATGTCTGAACATTTTAAAAGCGGTCAGATCTGAACTGCCAATTTTTAATCTGGATTCAAAAAGTTGATTTGCACTTAATCCAAGATAATAAATGTCATTCGACAACAATATTCCGACATTTGCATCCGGAATCAAAGCAACTGTATTAATCCGGGTCTGTCCAACCGGATCAGTTAAATCCCGGTAAGTAAGTTTTGATTCATCAATTTTGAACTGAAAAATCTGGCCTGCAAGGCCAAAAGAAATCTGATGGCGATGAAGATAAATATGATAGGCATAAGTCCCTTGAAATCCTAATCTGTTAACAAGGCCATTTATATCTCCAAGAAAATAGCCTCCTAATCCTACTCTCCCTCTTGTACTTGATCTAAGCACGTTTTCTCTTGAAGAATGATTTATAATTCGATAAGATCGTTTTAATAATCTTGTTTGAGCACTAAATGAATATGTAAGGGGTGCATTCTCAAAACCAATCCATTGTTTCCTTGAAGTCAGGTTAAAGGATGGATATCCATCATATCCTGCCATTGCCGGGTTTAATAGAAAACCGTTATTCTTATACTGGGTGAATAATGGCAATTGCTGTGCATCCAGAATAAAAGTTCCGGTAAAAAATAAAATAATGAGTATTATATGAAAATTCTTTTTATCCAAATTCTTTATTATCTGATAATAGTTACAACCCCAATTACAGGTTTTCTCCCATTATTTAAATTAATAATATAATGATATGAATCTATCGGCATTTCTCTTCCTTTATATGTTCCGTCCCATTTCTTTTCGTATCCATTCCCCGAAGCAAAAATTAGTTCACCCCAACGGTTATAAATCTCCACTCTGGCTTCGGGATAGAACTCAATATTCCCTATTTCCCAGGTATCATTGTATCCGTCACCATTGGGGGTAAAAGCAGTTGGAATAATCAGGCATGAAGAATTATCACTGTTCAGAAAAATTGTGTCACTTAATATACAGCGCCTGTTATCTTCAAGGGTTAAAATATATACCCCTTCTTTAAGTGCATCCAGGTAATATCCGCGGGATCCGTTACTCCAAAGCAAATCATATGGTTCAACCCCTCCTTCTATGCTGCTGATCTCAATACTGCCATCAAATGTTTCCGGGCAAAACGGATAAGTGACCTGTTTACTTATTTTTAAAGGCGCGGGCTCATCCAGCACTGCAAAAGTATCAATTTTGCAATTATTGAGATCACTGATCTTAATCTGGTATTCTCCTTTTGTTAAACCAGTTGCTTTTGTACCAGTCTGTGGCTGATTACCACAAATAAGCGAATATGATGGTGTCCCGCCAAAAACAATAAGATCAATTTCTCCATCAGAGAATCCATGACAACTAGGATCCGTGGTATAAATTTCAGTAACCAGGGGTAAAGGTTCAAGCACCAGCACAGAGTCTGTCTTATGGCAATCATTGTCATCCACAATATTAAGCACATACATTCCGGCAGGTACATTTCTTAAAAATGAATCTGTTTCGCCCCGCCCTTCCCAGTGGAAATAATATTTACCATAACCACCAGTTACATCAGTAAAAATATCAGCATCCGAATTACCATAACAAGATATCATCTGACCATTAAATTTCAATGGAACAGTAAAATCAATTTGTATTTCCGGAGGTTCGGCTACATTTATAGTATCACTTATCATACATCCATTGGCATCAGTAATATCAACAAAATAAACACCTTTTAAAAGAGCATATAGATCTTCATCAGTATCCCCGGTATTCCAGAGATATGAAAAAGGACCTACTCCCCCATGAACACTCAGGTCAATAGCTCCATTATCCAGGCCAAAACAATTGACAGGAACAACTTTGTATGAGATTTTCAGTTTTTCAGGTTCTGTTAATTCAAAAGACCATTCACCGGAACAATTATTTGCATCAACAATACTCACATTATAATTTCCTGCAATAAGCAAACCCTGGTTTTCATTATTTGCTTCAATTCCATTTCCATCACTTGTTGTCCAGTTAAAATTATAAGGAGAAACTCCTCCATAAGTATTTAATTGGATTGCACCATCATTACCTCCAAAACAGGAAATGTTATATCCGTTTTTTTCAAAGAAAACAGGATTAATATCCAGAGTATCAGGCTGTGTTATTTCAATATCCCATGATGCCTGACAATTTATACCATCAGTAACAGTTAAGGTATACAGGCCTGCAGGTAAATTCTCCTGATTAAGATTATTGGGATTTGTTAAAAATCCATTCTCTGTTGTCCACTTATAACTATGAGCTCCATAACCTCCGGTCAGATCAAGTTCAAGTCTGGAATTGTTATATCCGAAACAGGATACGTGATACCCGTTAAAATCGGAATTAAATACAGTATCCAAATTGAATTTATCCGGCTGGGATAAAGTATATGATCCAAATCCATTGCAACCTAATGAATCGCTTAGAATAACTTCATAAGTATCAGCGGCTAATCCTGAAATATTTTGTGTTGTTTCAAAAAATCCGGGATCTGCCAGCCTTGTCCATTCAAAACTTAATACTTCAGGCCATTTTGAAAGATGTCCCCCGGCAATGTCAATATTAATTATACCATCATCCGTACCAAAACAAGAAATATCAAAAGGAGGATTTTGCACTATGCCTGTACGATTTATAAATATTGGTTCAGGCTGACTAAGATCAATAATTTCCGAAAGACCATAACAACCAAGGTTATCCATAACTTCAAGTATATAATAACCTGCTTTCAAACCCCAGGCCTGATTAACAGTTGTTTTTGAAGGATCAACCGGGCCATTAAATATTTCTTCCCAATTATAGAAATATGTTGCTGTATCTTCATTTCCTCCAACAAGGTCAACAAAAATTGCCCCATTCTCTTCTCCATGACATCTGATATTATAATCCCCAAATATGCTTTTATGATTAACAGTGATTGTAATTGGTGAAGGTGGTGAAATAGAATAAACAGCTTTTGAAATACAATTATTTGTATCTGTTAATGTAAAATAATATTCTCCAAACCTAAGTTTATTGATATCTTTTGAATACCAAACCTTATTTTCGGGTCCATCCCACCTGTAATTAAATCCCGGAATCCCGCCTTCTATTTCCATATGGATGGCAGCATCAGTTAATCCACAGGTCTGTGGAAAAATATCAGCCTCCATAATTACTTTGGGAGGTTGCGCTATGGTATAAGAAGTATTATAAGTACAGCCCAAATAATCCTGAACCTCAACTGCATAAACCGAAAACAAAGTAACACTGTCTGCATCAATGTTAATTAAATCTTTTTTGTTATCATTATCAAATGGGACGCCATCTTTAGACCATGTAAAAGAATAAGGCTTTAAATAATACCCTCCATGAACAGTAAGATCAAGATAAGTGGTTTCATTAAAACATCTTATGTTATTTCCTCCAATAAAAGTGTCAGTTTGAGCTACAGTAAATAATTCAGGGACAACCTTTACAACTATTGTAGTATCCCTGCCTTTTACACAGTCTAAACCAGGCCTTGCATTATAAATAACAGGAGTAAAAGTATAATGAACTTCCTGAATACTATCACTCGTGTTGGTCAATGTATCAGAAAAATTATCCAGATTATTATCAGGATCATTCTTCACACCATTTACAAATTGGGATATGGTATTTAATTTATAACCTACAAGCCCTGTGGTAATTTGTCCATTAAAGAATGAAAAATCTGCAGATGTATTGTTACATAAAACGGTATCTTCGACAGCTAATGAAACAGTCAAAATTGGAGTAGGGTTAATGATAAGTGTTACAGATTCTTTTGTTCCTGCACTACAATATTCTTCGATCCCTTTATTTCGATAATCTCTGAAAACAGGGGTCAACTGATAAGTAACGCTTTGCATATGAAGCTCATTATTTATCAAAAAATCTGTAATATCATTCAAAGGATAAAACCCATCAGTAAGTACTCCGGAAATATCCCCACTGGCAGAAGATTCAATATAATAGTATTTTTCTCCGGTATGTGTCGGATTCCCTGAAATCAATGAAATAAGGATTTCGGAGGAATCACAATAAATTTCAAATTCCGGGATTACTTCAATCTTCGGAGTCGGGTTAAGATAAATGATAATTGTCGTGTCAAAACCATTTTCACAATATTCAGATATATTATTCCCTCTTGGATTTACAATACGCGGCCGTATCGTATAACTGATTTTTTGAAGAGAATCGGTATTATTCACAAGATTATCATTAAATATATCTCTTTCATTCATATTATATTCGCCGGGAGTAAAGGTATTAGCCACGGCACCGGACGGATAACTAATTTCAACCCTGTAAACCTTATCTCCTAAAACAGGACCATTAAGAGATTCTAAATTAAAAATAACCATACTTGAATCACAATAAATTGTATCCTTAACATAAACCAGTATTTTCGGTCTGGGATTAACCCATATCCTGATTGTCTGAGTAATACCATCCTCACAATAGTCTCTGTTTGAACGGGGATCTTTAAACTTTGGAATAAAAGTATAATCAATATATTGAAGTGAATCAGATATATTCCTTACTGAACTTTGTGAATAATTAAGCGAATCCTCATCATTAGACTCATTAAGCCCATCAAAAGCTTGAAAATCAGAGGCAGTTAAACGTACATCATATTTCCAGTTTCCTATAAAACTTGTATTCCCTGTATCAATATTAAAATCAAAACCCTGATCATCACAAATAATTGTATCAGGATTTGGAGTAACAATAATCCTTGGCTGCGGGTTAATATAGACTTTTAATACTCGGGGAATCCCATCTTCGCATAAATCTTTTCCTTCTTTAATATTTACAATTTTAGGAATAAATGTATATTCAACCCATTGAATACCTAAACTGGTATTAACCAGGTCCTGATTAAAAACACCTTCTCTCATATTATAAGCCTCACTTTCTCCTTCAATAGACCCCGAATCGCTAACATCTGAAATGAATACGTCATACAGCCAGTTACCCTGTATGGTTCCGTTACCCTGCATAATATTAAAAGCAATTCCTTCATTGTAGCAAAGAATAGTGTCAGGTAAATAATCAACAATAATCCGTGGCCGGGGATTAATAATAAGGCTTACTTCCTGTATTATCCCTTTATTGCATTCTAAAGTGTTCTCATTAATATCTATTAACTGGGGAATAAAACGATAAGTTACAGTCAGGGCCAGAGTGTCAGTATTAATTAAGGATGACTGGTCATAATTACCGGGGGAAAGAGTATGACCACCAACTGCATTCAGAATACCTGCGGGTGCATCAACTTCAACATCATAAACCCATGTTCCGGCAAGTGAAGGATTATCCGATAAAACATTAAAAATAATCCCATCATTATAACACAAAGTATCAGCTTCCGGAATAACTTTAATACGAGGGGTAGGATTCAGATAGATAGTAATGGTAGTATCAGTTCCCTGATTACAATAACCAAATGAAGTGCCCGTGCGATTATCACGTATCCTGGCTTTGAAGGTATAACGGATCTCCTGAACTTCATTACTTAAA
>CAZLXM010000062.1:0-22869 GCA_964563105.1 uncultured Bacteroidaceae bacterium | reverse complement strand
TAATCCTTTTGTAACAGGATCATTATGATCACGAATATTTACTTTATATGGAAAAATATTGCCGGGATGTGCAACCCATTGTCCTCCCGTGGCAAACTGATAAGCAACATTATCCCTGAAAGAATCACATAATCCGCCATGCCAGCCGGCCAGCCCTGCACCTCTTTTAACAGCATCAAGAAGCCCTTTTTCCTGTTCTTTGCTTATATCCCCCTGAGTAACTGACTGGATTATCAAGTCAACCCCGGCCATCAAATTGCTGTCAGCATAAGGATCGGGACCGTTAAAAACTTTAACATCAGCCCCATTTTGTTTCATCCACGGTATAAAACGATTTACACATTCCTCAGGCTCATGTCCTTTCCATCCTCCCCAAACAACTAAAACCTTTTTATTTTTAAGTATTTCAGGCTTTAAATCCGGCCCGGATGTATGAGGACTTTGTTTTATATGCAGCTCAGAACCTGAAGTTTGTGATTGCCCAAATACTGTTGCCCCAATTCCGGCAATCATAAGCTTATTTAAAAAGCCACGACGAGTCTGTTCATTTGTTTCCACTTGAATGTAATTTAGTTATTGGATTGAATATAAATTAAATATATCTGTAATTATAAAGGTTATATCTTAATATTTCTGAAATATCAAATTGTTCCAAAAAGCTTTATAATACTCAAAATAAAGATATTTTAATGATAGTAACAAAGGGGGGATTAATTTTTATAAACAGGATAAAAAAATGATATTAAATCTATCTTAATACTTGCAGTAAATTTTACCTGAATTTTCTACATACATTAATTTCAGATAATAAAATATCATTACACTTATATTTAATCTTTTACATTTACTAATTGATGTTATTGAAATATCAGATATTAAAAAATTTAGTTAACAGGAAAAAGAATTACACACATTGTAAAGTATTTTTTACGAAAAATAGAATGTTTTTTATAAATTCCCAGTCTGTTAATTAATAATACATTACAAATATACATATTTTTAAAGGGATTTTTAATAACTCTTTTTAAGATTAACTAGCTGAAAATCTAATACATACATTATAAATTAATATTTACAAAATTATGATGAGGCTATTTACTACCTGTCTGATTGTTCTTTTCCTGAACTCTTTTTTAATGGCACAGAATGATCTTTATTATTATCTTCCAAAAAATATTTCTTTTAAATCTGAAGTTCCGACACCAAAGGAATTTTTCGGTCATGAAATAGGGGAATGGCACCTTTCACATGACAAGCTTTATTTTTATATGCTGGAACTTGCAAGAGTTTCAGACAGGGCTGTTTGGGAAGAATATGGCAGAAGTCATGAGAACCGTCCATTAGGTGAACTGATAATAAGCTCTCCTCAGAATATAAAGAACCTGGAAAAGATACGACAGCAGAATATCCTTTTATGTGACCCTGAGAAATCTGCTAATCTTGATATTACAAAAATGCCCGTTATAATAAAGCTGGGATTTGGAATTCATGGCAATGAATCAAGCTCTCAAAATGCATCTGTTCTTGCTGCATATTATCTTATTGCAGGTTCAGGCCCTCAGATAGATGACATACTCAACAATTCAGTTATTCTTTTGGACCCGAGTCTTAACCCTGATGGAATGCAACGCCATTCATCATGGGTAAACTCCCAGAAAAGCCTTAACAATAATCCTGATGCTAATTCATGGGAGTTCAATGAGCCCTGGCCGGGAGGAAGGACAAATCATTACTGGTTTGACCTGAACCGTGATTATTTATTACTTCAGCATCCTGAAAGCACCGGAAAAGTTGAGTCATATTTCAGATGGAGACCTGCTATAGTTAATGATCATCATGAAATGGGGGCTGAAAGGACATTTTTCTTTCAGCCTGGAATACCCACACGCAACAATCCCTTGGTTCCTGTTGAGAATTTACATCTTACTGCAGAAATTGCCACTTACCATGCAAAAAATTTCAATGAAATCCGGTCATTATATTATTCTGAGGAAGATTATGATGATTTTTATGTAGGCAAAGGTTCTTCTTTTCCTGATATACATGGTTCTGTGGGCATCCTTTTCGAACAGGCGGGTGTAAGGGGTCATCTTAGGGAAGTTGCAACGGGATTAATAACATTTCCTTTTGCTATAAAAAATCAGCTTACAGTAGCTTTATCCAGCATTGAAGCCGGATTGGCAATGCGTGAAAAATTACTCGACAGTCAAAGAAGATTTTATACCGAAGCACTCACAGAAGCAGGAAAACATCCGGTTAAAGCTTATGTATTTTCAGAACCGGATGATCAAACAAGAACAGCTATTTTTCTTGACCTTTTGAAAAAACAAAAAATTCAGATATATAAACTTGCTAAAAATTATAGTAAGGAAGGTAAAGATTTTAAAGCCGGCGAAAGTTACATAGTACCACTGAAACAAAATGAATACAGGTTTATAAGAAGTATATTCGAACCGGTAAAGGAATTTATTGACAGTACATTTTATGATATATCAACATGGATTTTGCCCATGTCTTTTAATATTCCTTATACTGATATTAAGTCAGAAAAAGAGATGGCCGGCCTGTTGGGCGATGAAATAATTTCTGTTGATTATCCTAAAGGAGAATTGAGAGCTTCCCCCGATGCTTATGCTTATCTTTTCGAATGGAATGAATACTTTTCTCCCAAAGCCTTATACATACTTCAAAAAGCAGGTCTGACAACTAAAGTTGCTACAAAAGAATTTGGATTTGACAATAATAACATTAGAAAAAAATTCGCTTATGGAACTATTTTAGTTGCTTCCTTTAATCAACCCATGGAAAGCGGGCAAATTTTTTCCTTTATGAAAACTGTTGCAGAAGAATGTTCCATTACTATTTATGGCGTAAGTACAGGACTTACATCAGAAGGAATTGACCTGGGAAGCCCGTCTTTTATGGTACTAAAAAAACCTGAAATCCTTATGGTGGTTGGAAATGGAATGAATGCCGGTCATACCGGAGAAATATGGCACTTACTGGATGAAAGGTTCAAAATCCCTGTAACCAGGGTAACAGCTGACAGATTAGGATCCATTGACCTGGGCAGATACAATGTTCTGATTATGGCCGGATCTCCTGAAATCAGTGCTGCAGGATTGGAAAATATAAAGACATGGAATCTTAAAGGAGGGATTATAATTGGATATGGAGCTGGAAATAATTGGCTTTCAAAAACAAAACTGGCTGAAATTGAATATGTACCTTCAGTTAAAACTGACAAAAAAGAAGGCAAATATGCAGACCGGCAAATAGATGGAGCTGTACAACAAGTAAATGGAGCTATTTTTGACGTGAAACTCGACCTGACCCATCCGGTTTGTTATGGATATACACGAACAAATATCCCCATTATGAAAACAGGAACTTCTGTTGCAAAAATTAATTCTAACATTTACAATAATCCGGCAAAATATACTGATTCACCTTTACTTAGCGGATATTGTTCCGAGAAAAATGAAGAACGGATTAAAGGAAATGCATTTATCAGCATTCACGGGAGCAGGATTATCTCAATCTATGATAATACTAATTTCAGGGCAATTTGGTATGGAGCAAATAAATTGTTTTTGAACTCAATATTTTTTGGACAAATCTTATAATAAACCCTGATTTTTACGTAATAATTCTGATGATCATTTCCGGATTTTTTAAGAACCAGGCCCTGTGATGTTTATAAGAATTGAGCTCATCACTATTAATTGATTTTTGTAAAGGATCAAATTTTTGTACCTCAAGTGCAATGCCGCTTCTTTCAGCATCAGATGCATTACATTTTTGTTCATAATGGTTTTTGGAGGGAATAACAAAGATCTTTTTCCCGAGATAAGCTGCTTCAGCAACTGTCTCAAAGCCGGATGTGCAAAAAAGGCACTCACATCCGGCAAGAATATTAAGGAACTTTTTTCCCTGGATTGCTTCAAATATTAAATTGGGAGGTAATAATCCATCCTCTTCAATTTTATCGGCAAACACCACCACCTTTCTGTTCCTGTTATTTTCACACCACAAAATTATTTCTCCAATAAATCCCGGGTTCAATAAATACACAAGTATATAATTCTGGTCAGAAGACTTTAATTCATAAACTTCTTTACGTAAAAGCGGGGGCACCACAACAATTCGCCTTCCAGGTAAACCTGTTGATTCACTGAAACTTAAAGCTATTTTCTTTTCTGCACCCAAAGCGCATATAAAATTATACAGACAAAGCAGCCACTTTTGAATATTAAATTTACGGGGCCAGATAAAATCCGGATGGTTAAAAAAATAATGATGAGAGATCACATAATATTTTTTACCTGAAAAAGAAATAAACCAGGCAAGGGCCCCAATAATATCATAGAAATTTATAACTCTTTCTGCTTCAGATTTCCTGATAACTCTTGCAATTCTAAAAATCTCGAAAACATATAAGGGAATACGAAATGAATTGTATAAAAAAGAATAAATAAGATTTATCCCTTTTCGATCTGAAGTACTTTTAAAATTAGGACTATTAAAGTACCTGAGCCGTTTATGAAAATGTTCTTTAAAAAATAATGGAGGGACCCTTTGCGGACTTATTCCAAGGTAAACTTCTGTAACAACATGGCCCCTGCTTTCCAGGGCCTGTGAAAGGCCAATTGCCTGGGTCATATGGCCCCTTCCCTCACCTTGAACAAGAAATAAAATCTTCATTAAATAATATTTATTATAGATTCAGGTCCAAAATCTCACATCCATAAATTAATGAACAGATTAAAAAAAACATCCTGTAATCCTGCTAAATTACTTTAAAAATTCTGAAAGCACATTTCCTCTGTTTAAAATTTAAAAAGCAATATTATTGTACCCTAAAACGTTTTTTTTTGTACGTTTAGCTTCAAATTTAGCCTGCCTGATGATAAAAAGTTTTTATTTCTATATTATTTTACTCTTTTGTACTTTAAAGATAAATGCACAGGCAGGGGGAAACTATACTTATGCATTTCTAAATATCCCAAATTCAGCCAGGGCAGCATCCTTAGGCGGGAAAACTGCAGCTATCCCGGCTGATGATCTTAATTTTCCCTTTCATAATCCTTCATTACTCAATAATGAAATGAGCGATCATTTTGTTTTAAATTATGTTTCATATTTTGCCGGAATTAATCTGGGTTATGTTTCCTATGCAAAAACCATTGAAAATATTGGCAATTTCGCTGCCGGAATACACTATATAAATTATGGGAATTTTATTGCTTCGGATATTTATGGTAATAAAACCGGTTCTTTTAGCGCTTCTGAATACGCTTTTAATTTCATATATTCAAAAAAAATAGATTCCCTTTTTAATGCAGGTATAAATGTCAAACCTGTATACTCAATTTTCGAAAATTATAATTCTTTCGGAGTTGCAGCTGATCTTGCACTTACTTATTTCAATCCTGCTAAACTTTTATGTGCTGCAATTGTTTTAAAAAATATGGGAATGCAGATTATTCCATATTATGACGGAAACAGAGAGCCGCTGCCATTTGAGGTTCAGGCCGGTATTTCTCAAAAACTTCATTATGCACCATTTCGTTTTTCATTATTACTTCAGCATCTACAAAAATTTGACCTTACATACGATAATACAATAAATGAAAACACAGAGATTGACCCTTTTTCAGGTGAGCCGGTATCTAAAAATAAATTTGAAATCTTTGGTGATAAAATTATGCGGCATGCCATATTTGGAGTTGAATTCCTGCCTGTTGAAAATTTTTATTTAAATATTTCTTATAATTATCAAAGAAGACAGGAAATGAAAATTCAGCTTAAAACTTCTTTGGTTGGCTTTTCGTGGGGATTTGGTTTTAAAGTATCTAAATTTCATTTTAGCTATGGGAGGGCAAGCTATCATTTAGCAGGTGCCTCCAATCATTTTTCATTAAGCACAAATTTTACGGAATTTTACAAAAAATCAAACTGATATTAAGATTTAATACATGCAACTTAATCAAAATATTATTATCGCCATTGATGGTTATTCATCTTGCGGTAAAAGTACATTTGCAAAAAATATAGCTAAAGAACTCGATTACTTATATATCGACAGCGGGGCAATGTACAGGGCTGTTACGTTATATGGTATTAAAAATAATCTGGTTAAGCAGGGGGAGGTAGATTCGCAGGGGCTGATCGCAGCACTTGATGATATAGTAATTACATTTAAAAAGAATGAACTCACAGGTTTAAGTGAAGTATGTCTTAATGGTATAATCGTTGAAAAAGAAATAAGATCTTTAGAAGTCTCAGAAAATGTAAGCCCGGTAAGTATTATATCTGAAGTTAGAAGAAAAATGGTTGCATTGCAAAGAGAAATGGCCAAAAACAAGGGTGTTGTAATGGATGGAAGAGATATCGGGACAGTTGTATTCCCCGGGGCGGAAATAAAAATTTTTATGATTGCAGATGTACATATTCGTGCTGAAAGAAGATTTAAAGAGTTGATTGAAAAAAATATAGCGGCAAATTTTCAAGAGGTGGAAAAAAACATAAGAACAAGAGACTATATTGACGAAAACCGCGAAGACAGTCCACTAAGAAAAGCAGATGATGCCATACTGCTTGATAACTCATCCATGACACCTGAAGAACAGATGTTGTGGTTCAGGAAGCTGATAAAATCTTTCCTGCATAATCATTTAATTTTTCAATGAGACAGCCCTGATTTTTTCATTTAAAGGCTGTCATTTTTTAAATAACATAAATTAAATATAACTACATTATGATAATCAATATTGAAGAACAATCCGGATTTTGTTATGGAGTAGTCAGAATAATCAAAATAGCTGAAGAACTTCTGAAAAAAGGAGAAGAAGTCTGGTGTCTCGGGCAAATTGTACATAATGAAGCTGAAGTTGACAGGCTTTCAAAATTAGGAATGAAATTCATTGATCATGAACATCTTAATAGTTTAAAAAATACCAAACTTTTAATAAGGGCACACGGCGAACCTCCGGCTACTTATGAAATTGCACGAAATAATAAACTTGAAATAATTGAAGGAACATGCCCGATTGTAAGAAAATTACAACAGAAAATAAAATCCGAATTTACAGTTGCAAATAATGAAGATGAAATGGTGATCATTTTTGGAAAAGCAGAGCATCCGGAAGTGATTGGCCTGAAAGGACAAACCAATGACATGGCTGTTGTTATAAAAAGCCCTGATGAAGCAAAGAGTCTTCCGTTGAAAAAGATAAACAGACTTTTTTCTCAAACAACCATGAGTAAATCAGAATATGAAACAATTATAGAAATTTTGAAAAAGCGTGCGGAAGATTCCGGCAGTACTTTAATTATCAGTAATTCTATATGTGGACATGTATCACGCAGAAAACCGGGATTGGAAAAGTTTTCTGCGGAAAATGATGTCATTGTGTTTGTTGGTGGAAAAAATAGTTCTAATGCAAAATCTTTATATGAAATTTGTAAATCAGTAAACACAAATACTCATTTTGTTTCTAATGTTTCTGAAATAAATAAAGAATGGTTTAAAAATGCAAACTCAACCGGAATAAGTGGAGCCACTTCAACACCCGAATGGCAGTTACAACAAATAGCCGAAAAAATACAGGAAATTTGTAATTTTACTATTTCATAAAAAACTAAAAATGACTGTTAAAAAAATAGGGATTTTAACCTCCGGAGGAGATGCTCCGGGAATGAACGCTGCAATCAGGGCAGTAACCAGGACAGCTATATATCACCAAATAGAGGTATATGGAATTTATGAAGGGTACCAGGGGCTGATCAACCGCTTGTTTAGAAAATTAGAAGCTAATGATGTCAGTAAAATAATTCAGAGGGGAGGAACGATACTAAAAACGGGCAGAAGTAATGACTTCCGTACAGCGGAAGGGAGAAAACAAGCTTATATAAATCTTTCAAATGAAGGTATCAATACTATTATTGTTATAGGCGGTGATGGATCACTTAAAGGCATAGGAAATTTTTGTGAAGAGTACCAGGATATCTCTTTTATCTTAATTCCTGCAACCATTGATAATGACATGTCTGGAACAGATTATACCATAGGTTATGACACCGCTATAAATACAGTTGTTGAAGCTGTTGATAAAATCAGAGATACTGCCGACAGTCATAACCGAATATTTTTTGTGGAAGTTATGGGCCGCGACTCCGGCTTTATTGCCCTTCAAAGTGGTATAGCGTGTGGTGCAGAAGCTATATTTATTCCTGAAGTTCAAAATCAGGCTGCAAATCTTAAGTCTTATCTCAAAAAAGGTTTTAAAAGACAAAAAAACAGTAACATTGTTATTGTTGCTGAAGGCGACGAAGAAGGCGGAGCAATAAAGATGGCTGAAGAAATAAAAAAAGATTTTAAAGAATATGATGTCAGGGTCTCTATTTTAGGATATATTCAAAGGGGAGGTAAACCCTCACCATTGGACCGTGTTAATGCCAGTAAACTTGGATACTATGCCATCAAAGCACTATTGAGTGAGAAAAAAAATATAATGATCGGAATAATTAATGATAAAATAGTTAATATTCCATATAAACAAGTTATGACCATGCAGAGATCAATTGATCCCGAAATTTTTGAAATGGCTGAAATATTATCTTTATAGTACTGATCTTTAAATGATATATGCAGATATCATCCTGCCACTTTTTACCGGAACATTGTATACATATCAGGTTCCGGAAAAAATGGTAAACCTTGCTGTTCCGGGAATGAGGGCAATTGTTCCACTAGGGGATAATAAATATTATACCGGAATTATCAAACGTATTCATCAAAAGCCAATTGAAAATCAGGAGTATAAACTAATTTACTCATTTCCTGACGAAAAACCCGCCGTTAATAAATTTCAGCTTGATTTTTGGGACTGGATAGCAGATTACTATATGTGCTCTCATGGAGAAGTATACAGAGCAGCTATACCGGCAGAATTAAAAATTGAAAGCAAACTATATATACTTCACAACCAAAACTTCACAAACAATTCAACAGGAAATAAAAAACTGGATGCCCTGCTGAATATAATCCGGGACCATCCCGCTATTTCAGTTAATAAATTAACTCGTATAGCAGGAAAAAAGAATCTGATGACAGATCTCTACTCACTTGAAAATATCGGTGCAATAAAAATTGAAAAGAAGTTTGATGAAGAAAAAAAAATATCGAAAGAGAAATATATTATAATTAACCCTCCTTATAATAATGAAGCCGGCATACATGATCTGCCCGATAAATTCGAAAGGGCAGCTCAACAAAAAAATCTGATCCTGAAATTTTTTGAGCTTGCAGGAGAGAATATTTCTGATTTTAAGATCAGAAAAAAAGATTTATCTCAAATATCAACTTATGGGACAATAAATTCTCTGATAAAAAAAGGAGTTTTCAGGGAAGTGGAAATAGAAGATAAATTATCCGGCAATAATATTTTACAAAAATTACCTTTTCAATTAAATAGCGAACAAACAGAATGTCTTAAAAAAATAAAGGAAATTTTTCAGCATAAAAATGTATGTCTCCTCCATGGAGTTACTTCAAGTGGAAAAACTGAAATTTATATCCATCTTATTAATGAAATAATTCAAAAAGGTAAACAGGTGCTTTATTTGCTTCCCGAAATTGCTTTAACTTCACAAATTGTTGAACGCCTTCAAATGGTTTTTGGAAATAAGGTGGAAGTTTACCACAGTCGTTTTAGTCAGTCAGAAAGAACAGAAATATATAAGAAGTTATTAGAGGAAAATGATCAATCTGAAGGCAAAGTAATTCTCGGGGTCAGGTCTTCAATATTTCTTCCTTTTAACAGGCTCGGCCTGGTTATTATTGATGAAGAGCATGAAAACAGTTATAAACAATTTGATCCCGCCCCCCGTTATCATGCCCGGGATGCAGGCATCATTCTGGCCTTATTACATAAAGCCAGGGTCTTACTTGGAACTGCAACTCCTTCAGTCGAATCCTGGATTAATTGTAAGGATGGGAAATTTGGAATTGTCAGCTTAAAATCACGTTACGGGGATATTAAACCTCCTGATATTATAATAGCCAATATAAGGGCATATCAGAGTAAAAATAAAATGAAATCGGTTTTTACCCCAATGTTACTCCAGGAAATAAATAACACTGTTTCCAGGGGGAAGCAGATAATTCTTTTTCAAAACAGAAGAGGTTATGCCTCTTATCTTGAGTGTTCCTCATGTGGATGGATACCACGCTGTAAATCATGTGACGTTAGCCTGACATATCATAAATACAATAACAGCCTTGTTTGTCATTATTGCGGTTTAACACGAAAAATTCCTCCTGAATGTGATGAATGCAATAATGAAAAATTACTGGCCCGTGGTTTTGGAACTGAACTTATTGAAGATGATATTGAATTAATTATTCCCGGTGCAAAAGTTGCCCGCCTTGATCTTGATACATCCCGTACAATACGGTCATACCAAAAAATTCTTAATGATTTCAGTTCCGGAAAAACAAATATATTGGTAGGAACACAAATGATTTCCAAAGGACTTGATTTCGATAATGTTGAACTGGTTGGGGTTATCAATGCTGACCAAATGCTGAATTATCCTGATTTCAGGGCGCACGAAAGGAGCTTCCAGTTAATGATGCAGGTTAGCGGTAGGGCAGGACGCAGGAATAAACAGGGTAAAGTTATTATTCAAACATCAGACCCTGCAAATCCAATAATCAAATTCGTCAGGGATAATAACTATACCGGGTTTTATCAAAGCCAATTTACAGAAAGACAATTATTCCATTATCCTCCTTTTGTCAGGATGATCAGGATTATCCTTAAGCACAGATCCTCAGCCGAAGTGAATAAAGCTGCAATGGTTTTGGCAGATAATATGAGGGCAGTCTTCGGACGAAGGGTGCTGGGTGCTCATGATCCTGTTATTAACCGGCTGCATTCACTTTATTTAAAAAATATTATACTTAAGATTGAAAAAAAGTCATCATTCCAAAAAGCCCGTTATCTGCTTGGAACGATCATTAATGATTTTCGGGCTTCTTATCCTTCGTCACTATTAAAGATCAATGTGGATGTTGACCCGCTCTGAAACTTAAAATATTATATTTGTGATCTTATAAAAATTTCCTTTTTTACAAAATTTGTATTTAAAATATTCAATAGCTTAAATCTTAACTTTTTAATTAAAAACTATTATCTTTTTCCTTTACTATGTTTGAATTACTAGATCTCGAAAAGACTTTTGAAGATTTCAGGTCTCAAAAAGTGCTTATTATTGGTGATGTGATGATTGATTCGTATATGTGGGGCAAAGTGGAACGTATCTCACCTGAAGCCCCCATACCGGTAGTTTCTGAAATTCAAAGAGAAGCCAGACCGGGAGGGGCAGCGAATGTTGCACTTAATGTAAAAGCAATGGGAGCTGTGCCGATTATTTGTTCAGTTATAGGAGATGATCCGGGAGGCCGGCAGTTCCTGGATCTTATAAATGTTTTAAATTTAACAGATATAGGATTTATTATTGAAAAAAACAGGCACACTACTATAAAAACAAGGATTATTTCCAATAATCAACATCTTTTACGAGTGGATGAAGAAAGTTGTGAATTCATAAAACCCGGTTCAGAAAAACAACTTTTAGAATTTACTAATCAATTAATAATTAAGAAAAGTATTAATTCAATAATATTTCAGGATTATGATAAAGGTGTGGTTACCCCTAACCTTATAACGACAATTGTAAATCTGGCGAATGATAAAGACATACCGGTATTGGTAGATCCGAAAAAACGTAATTTCATGAATTATGAAAATACCTGTCTTTTTAAACCAAACTTTAAAGAGCTTAACGAAGGCCTGAAAGCTGATCTAAACTATAATGATCTTAAAAGCATTGCATTAGCAATGGATAATTTCCGAAAGCTTAAAAAGCATAAATATGTTATGCTTACATTATCAGAATCAGGTATGATAATTAATCAGGAAGGAGAATATCATCATATTCCGGCAGAAGTCAGAAATATTTCTGATGTTTCGGGAGCAGGAGATACAGTAATAAGTATTGCAGGACTATGTATCGGAATGGGATTATCAGCCCTTGATACTGCAATTCTTGCAAATCTTGCAGGAGGGCAGGTTTGCGAAAAAGCCGGAGTGGTCCCTGTAAATAAGGAACAACTATTAATGGAAGCAAATGCATTTAATACAAAGGGGCCAAAAATTAAAATTTTGATTAATTTGTGAGAAAATTATAGATTCAATAATTTTAAATTTTATCTTTATTCTTTGATTATAAAATTTAAAACTGAAACAGTTTTAAGCAATTTACTGCTTTATACAAAAAGTTCATTTTATACATTAAAAATATAAGCACTGAAATTACCAAGAATTAATTATATTTATTTCAGAATCAATTATATATTATTAAAGGATGAATGGAGCATTTCATTTCTTCCGCTACAACTATTATAAAACATATAAAATATACTATTATGAAAAAGAAAAAAACAGAATTCAGTGAATCCAGGCGATCATTTATTCGCAACACAGCTGCTGCTACTGCAGCTTTTACCATACTGCCGAGTCACGTAATTAGCGGACTTGGTTATAAGGCCCCAAGTGATAAACTTAACATTGCCGGAGTAGGTGTCGGAGGAAGAGGATTTGCAGTTCTCAGAAATATGGAAACCGAGAATATTGTAGCGCTTTGTGACGTTGACTGGAAATATGCAAAAAATTGTTTTGATCACTTCCCTTCAGCAAAGAAATATTGGGACTGGAGAAAAATGTTTGACGAAATTGGTAAATCAATTGATGCAGTGGTTGTAGCAACTGCCGACCATTCCCATGCTATAGTGGCAGCAAATGCCATAACCATGGGCAAACATGTATATGTTGAAAAACCACTTACACACACTGTTTACGAATCAAGGTTACTAACTAAATTAGCTGAAAAATATAAAGTTGCCACTCAAATGGGGAACCAGGGTTCGTCAGGAGAAGGTGTTGCAAAGGCAAGTGAATGGATATGGAATGGTGAAATAGGTGAGGTAACAAGGGTTGATTCATTTACCGACCGGCCTATCTGGCCACAGGGATTAAATCGTCCTTCACAGGGACATTGGGTACCAGAAACTTTAAATTGGGACCTTTTCATTGGACCAGCACCAATGCGGCCATACAACGAAATTTATACCCCCTGGAATTTCCGCGGATGGTGGGATTTCGGTACCGGGGCACTCGGTGATATGGCCTGCCACATTTTACATCCTGTATTTAAAGGGCTTAAACTCGGATATCCAACAAAAGTACAGGGAAGTTCAACACTCTTACTCACAGACTGCTGTCCTGTAGCCCAGAAAGTAAGGCTTATTTTCCCCGAACGGCCAAGAGATAAAAAAGTTAAATATCCACAGGTTGAAGTAAACTGGTATGATGGCGGGCTTCAGCCGGATAAACCCGATGGATGGCCTGCCGGAAAAAATATGAACGATGCCGGTGGAGCACTTATTTTTTACGGTTCAAAAGATATCCTGGTAACTGGTTGCTATGGTAAAGACCCATGGCTGCTGTCTGGCAGAAATCCTGAATCTCCAAAAGTTATAAGACGGGTGAACGATCATTACCAGGACTGGATACGGGCTGGAAAGGAAAATCCTGAAAACAGAGTTGAAACTCTGTCAAATTTCAAAGAAGCAGGCCCATTTAATGAAATGGTCGTAATGGGTGTTCTGGCAGTACGCCTCCAGTCTCTCAATAAAGAACTGGAATGGGACGGACAGAATATGAGATTCACAAATATCGGTGATAACGAAACAATCCGAACAGTAATTGAAGATGGATTCAAAATTGAAGACGGTCACCCAACTTTCGCCAAAAAATGGACTGATCCGGTAAATGCAAAACAATTCTCTGAAGAACTCATTAAACATACTTACAGGGAAGGCTGGTCATTACCTGCAATGCCAGTTTAATGATTTTTTTACAAACCAGCCTTTAGAAAAAATGGTAATCACTTGTAACTAAAAGTGGTTACCTTTTTTCAATCATATTTTCAATAGTCCATAATTTGAAAACCATGTCACACCTGTTGACCCAGGCAGCTTTATCTGGTTTCAAAAAGACTTTTAATTATTAATACAAAATTTTGTTAATTTTAAAAAAATAACACATTGAATTACCTGAAAAAACTTGAAGGAAAAATAGCATTAGTTAGTGCAGCCGGTCAGGGAATAGGCTTCCAAATTGCAAAAGACTTTCTGGAAAACGGTTGTAATGTAATTGCACATTATTTTACCAGTGAAAATGGGATATCAGAGTTAAAGAATATAGCCGAAAAAGAAAAGCGGGGCCTGATTGTCTTAAAAGCTGATCTAACCTCAGAAGAGGAAGTAAAACAACTGGTAAAAGAAGTGTCAAAAAACACGGACAAAATTGACATTCTGGTAAACAATGCAGGCGGATTAGTAGCCAGAAAAAAACTTGAAGCCATTGAAAATGATTTCTGGCATACTGTAATGGACCGTAATATGACTTCGATGATGATGCTTACCCGTGAACTTCTGCCCCTTCTTAATAAAGCAGGATCCGCTAGCATTATAAATATTTCATCGCTGGCCGGAAGGAAAGGCGGACATCCCGGATCACTCGCCTACGCTACTTCAAAAGGCGCTGTTATCACATGGACAAAAGCTCTTGCTGCGGAACTTGCAATTAACGGAATAAGAGTAAACTGTGTAACACCCGGTTTAATCCTGGGAACAGCATTTCATGAAACACATTCAACAAAAGAAGCTATAGAAAAAAATATTAGCCAGATACCTCTTCGCAGGGCTGGCTATCCTGCCGATGTTTCAAGAGCAATATTATTTCTTGCTTCCGAATTTGATGGTTTTATAACAGGAATAAGCCTTGATATTAATGGGGGAAGTTATATGGCATAAGCTTTCAATTAAAATTTATAAAATATGCCTATTAAATTGAAAACTGATCCCTTTATTTATCAGATTTATAGCTAATATTTTTGAAATAAAATTAATATGGCAAAAAGAACCCTTTGTTTAATAACAATATTTTCACTTCTTATAGTAAAAATATATGCAGAAGATCTAAGAACTTACACTTTTAAATCCCTTGAAGTATATCCCTGTAAGTGTAATCCCAAAATTGACGGGATTATAGGTCCTGAAGAATGGACAGGTAAATCATTCGGAAATTTTGTTTTAACAAATGGAAAATTGAGGCAGGAAGCTATTTATCAAACAAGTTTCAATTTGTGTTATAATGACGAATTTCTTTTTATTGCAGTTGAATGTATTGAACCTGAAACTGATGGCATTGTAGCAACAGCAGTTATGTTTGATGATAATATGCTGTTTTATGATGACAGAATAGAATTATTCCTTGATGTTAACCATGATCACCGTGAATATTTTCATCTGATGCTTAATCCCGCAGGTGTTAAGTATGACAGAAAAGTAAAACACTGGCTCCCCGGCACAAGAACCTATCATGGTTATCCCGAATGGAACGGATTCTGGTATGCTGCAACCAAAATATATGATGACAAATGGACTGCCGAAATTGCAATTGAACTTGCAAGCCTGGGAATCCAGGATAAATCAGAATTATTATCCTGGGGATTCAATATTGGACGTGTAAGGCAGCCTGCTGAAAAATATGGTGACAATGTCCGGAATATATCACCTGCGAAAGGTGTAGAATATAGTGCCTGGACTTTCGTTCATGATGCAATAGGAGAAACACCTTCAAATTTTTATGAACCCATGCAGTTTGGAGATATGAATTTTAATAATAATAAATTTATTATTGATAATATCTCATTCCCAAATTTATCGTATGGCCATGGAGATCGGGGCCGATCAAGTGTTTTTGGAAATAACCCTTTTGTTATCAAGTTTTCATCAATACAGCGCTCTCAGATATTAACAGAAGTAAATGTCTATATTCCGGCTGAAGGAGGCATATTTAGGGAAGATATTCCAAAAATTAAAAACTGGTCAGAGCAATCCTTAAAAGAAATAAAAAATAATTCCCTCTCCCTTAATTATTTTATTCAACATGATCAGGAACATTTTATTGAAGTTATCCTGAAAGATCCGGTGACGGATAAAAAGTTATATCATACTTCCTATATGGTAAACGTACCCCCCTTTATAGAGTTCGATCTTGAAACTTTATATACCGGAAAAAAGGATTTTAATAAACCATTAGGATACAGATTGAGACTTGATAATATTAAATTATCCGATTTTTCTCTCAAATTGGATTTTATGGATGAAAATAAGTTCGTTTTTGAAAGTGTTAGTATTAACAACCCGGACATTTCCTCCGATTTCAAACCTGTTTTCAATGCTTCTAAGCTAAGGGAACTCCCGGGAGGGAACTACCTTATTGATTGTATTTTATATGATAAGACAAATAACAAAATAAGCGGGCATTTTATTCAGGATCTCACAAAATTTTCAGATAATAGTAAAGCTTCCTTTAGCGTAAAGAAAGAAAATTATCTTTATGGAGGGATCTCAGGAGAGGCTGTTGTAGTTACTTTCCCATTTAATGCAAAATTTGTTTTCTGGAGTAAAGCTTCATTTATTCCCTGGTGGGAAATGGACCAGGCAGTTATGTCAAATGAATTTGTCGAAACATGGGGATTTGGGGCAGAAGGATGTGCAGAACCAATGCAAGACAGGGAAAACAGATATAGCAAAGTACAAATTATTGAAAACAGCCCGGCCAGAATAAAAATCAAATGGAGATATGCCTTAAATGACGCACATTATTATATTCATGCAAACGAGTGGGTTGAAGAATTTTATACATTTTATCCCGATGGTACAGGAGTCAGGGAAATAAACCTTTTTGCAAATACTGATAAAGGCCATGAATTGTTCGAAGCTATATTTGTAAATCCTCCTCACGTATCTACTTTTCAGCTTTATGAAGATAAGATTACTACCCTCAATAATCTTAACGGCATCCAATACAGTATCAGAGAATTTAACGCTGATCCTGATCTTTATTCAAAATTTATTGCAGAAAATAAATATTTGCTCTTTGAAACTCATTTTAAGGATCGTTTACATCCATTCACATTTTTTGCAATTGATGACAGGACCATTCCTCCGTCTGAGTATAACGGAATTTCTGTTTCAGCGAAACTGGTAAAAGAAGATGTGAAACGAGGACACTGGCCTGCATCCAGATATCAGGTTGACGGGTTCAATACTGTCGGAAATGATATACCAGGCCATTTTTCATTGGGCAACGTGCATGTCAGGACAAATTCAGAACTTAGACCCAACAAATGGCTTTTTCTAATAGGAGTTAATACCGATAATAATAACTTACCGGTCCTGGCGGCAAAAAGTTGGATCACTCCTGCTATTCCATTAAAAATCAACGATTCTTTTATTTTAAAAGGCTATGATCTTAGTCAGAGGGCTTATGTATTAAGTTATTCAGGAAAGGGAGAAAAATTAAATATCAACTATAAAGATAAGTTGTATAATCCTGCATTTATCCTGGAAAATTCATCTTTTGATGAAATTAAAAATATCAGGATCAATGGCAGAGTACCGGAACAAAGCAGGTATTTAAAAGGAAAATCCGAAAATAATGACCTTATTTTATTTATACAGGATACTTTTGAAAAAGGATGCAGGATTGAGATTGAATTTACAAAATGACATTCTGTTTTTAATTAACAATATCTTAAAAACTTAATGTCTATTTTTTAACCCGTGTCGACTTTATTTGTAGTATCCCTTCGGGTGTTTCAGCTTTACCGGTCATTTTATCCCCATCACGGACAAGATCAACAATAATTTTATAACCTTCAATTGTTACGTTAAAATTTATCTTATTTTCTTTTGTTTTTAACTCATTAACAGGTATCATGCCCTGACCGGGAAAACTTATTTTAGCTGTAAGCTTACCTTCAGTTTCGGAAAAAATTATGCTCCCGTTTCTATATTCCCATGGAGCATCGGCAACTTCAGTTTTCCACTCCCCTATTAATGCTTTAACAGGATTCTGGGCAAATGAATATTTACAAAAAACAACAAAAAAAAGAATTGCAATAAAAATAATATGAATAGATTTTTTCATAGTTAAAGGAATTTTTAATTATATAATATTATAGATATCGCCTAGCCAAATAAGGAGCAAAGTCAATAAAAAAGCAATAGCAGGCGATATTAGCCACATGGCAAAAAATTTATTTACTTCCGTTTTTTTGAATATATTTTTAAGTCCAAGTTTTGCAACCCCAATACCAATAATAGCGCCAACATTCAACTGAACCAAAGAAGTAGGGATCCCTTTAAGCACAGAGGCTAAAAGCAACAGGCTACCGGATACAAAAGCAATTATTGCTGCTTCAATTCTTCCGAACATCACTATTTCCTTCCCGGTATTTCTCACAAGCTTATGCCCAAAAATGGAACTTCCAATTCCAAAATTTGGAGCTACTATAAGAGTCGCAATTATCATAATAAGTATAAAGCCTTTCTCATGTTTTATTTGCAATTCATTTAATGTCATTGAAGTAATAGGCCCTGAAGCATTTGCCACATTATTTGCACCTATGGAAAATGCAACATATAAAGACATTATAAGAATTATAAGCTTAAGGATAGGATTCTCATTTACTTTTTTTGACATCGTATATCCTCTTTTACGGATAGGTTTATAAATGTACTTTCCTATAACAAAGCAAATAATAAAGGAAATTATGGGAAGAATAAACCAGGAAGGAATGATCTCCAGAAAAAGCTTTTTTGAGTTGAGCTGATCAAAGTATATCGCAGGGGCAGTTATGGCCAGGACAGTTGCCTGACTGGTTGATTGCGGAATACCAGACACATTTGCAATAAATAATGCAACAGACACAGAAAAAAGAATTATTGATACTACTTCGTAAGTCATAATACGACTATCTACAAGATCCTTACCCAGTGTCGTGGCAGTACCCTTTCCGGCTAAAATTGCACCTAAAAATACCATGATCCCGAATAACCCGGGAATTAAGCTTCTTCTTATAATATTTGTTCCATAGGCAGCTGAAAATGCAGGGGCTGTTCCACTACCTCCCATATTAATCGCCAAAAACATTGCAACGATATAAGGGATCAATAAATGATTAAACATTGGAGACATGATAAAACTGTATTTTAATACATACTCTGAATAACAAAAATAATATTTTATCAATAGCATGGCAAAAATATCTCATATTTCACATATTCTAAAAATTTGTTAAAATTTAGTTCATTTACTTGTGAACTAAAAAAACTATCCTATCTTTGCAAACTTCAAAAATGTCAAACATGACTTCTGAAGAGAGAAAAAACAGACAAAAAGTACTTATCGAAGAAATTGGCAGGGAATATGTCAAGCAAGGCATGCAACCGACAACTGCCCGGGTAATGGCTTTGCTTATGGTAATAGATAAGGAAACATTAACATTTGACGAGATCATTGAAGAGCTTTCTATCAGTAAAGGCGCTGCAAGCAATGCACTTCGGCACCTTGTTGCCATGAAGGCAATTGACTACCTTACTATTCCCGGTGACAGAAAACGCTATTTCCATTTAAAAAGGCTCAATAAATTCTCCATGATGGATGATGCCCTTGAAAAGTTTATTACAACAAAAACCTTTCTTGAATCAATTCTTGAATTAAAAGAAGATAAAAATTCTGATAATTCTGTTTTCTTCAAAAGTATTCTCGAAATAATTAATTATGCATTGGAAAAAATTAAACAACATAAAGATGAATTTAAACAAAATATTTGAGTTTTGGAGATATGGCAGGATCATATCCATGATAAGCTTATTTATTCTAACTGACTCTTTTATAAATGCTCAGGAAATAAACACATATTTAAGTTTGTACCAGGCAAGGGAATATGCTCTTAAATACAATAAGATTTTAAGGAATGCTAATGAAAACATAATAGTTTCGGAAGAGAAAATTAAAGAAGTCAGGGCACAAGGCTTACCCCAGGTTAATGGTACCCTGGATTTTATGACTTATTTCAATTATGAGCTTGAATTTAAATTTGGATTTGGAGGTGATGACATACCGGATATTAATATTGGCCTTTTAGACGAAGGTGATTTTGAAATACTAAGATATCTGGGAAACTTGTTTGGATCATCCGGCGCAGAACCTATAATAATGAACAATCAGTCGAGCGCAAAGGTGCAACTGTCACAGCTTATATTCAGCGGTCAATATTTAATAGGGCTTCAAACTGTAAAAATTGCAAAGGATCTTGCTGTTCAATCTTTTAAAAAATCAGAAAATGAAATAATAGAAAGTATCAGCAATTCTTATTACTTAATCCTTGCCACTGAGCATACACTTGAAATACTTGATAAAACTCTCGAAAATATGAATACAATACTTCAGCATACCAAAAACCTGTATACTGCCGGCGTTGCTGAAGAGACAGATGTTGATCAAATCCATTCTGCAGTCAGTCAACTCAAAAATAATAAGAAATCTCTTGAGCGTGTAATCCAGCTTAATTATAATATGTTGAAATTTCAACTGGGAGTTAAACCTGATCAGGAAATAAAACTTACTGATAAGCTTGATAATTTTTTAAATATACTTGAATCTGACGATAATTTATTAGCAAAGAAGGATCTTAACAGGAATATAGATTATCAGTTAATGGAAATGCAAGTTCAGCTTGCAGAAAAACAGCTTGACATGACGAAATGGTCTTATGGGCCATCAATTTCAGGATTTTATTCTTATACAGAAAAAATAGTAACTACAAGCTTTGATTTGACCCCCAAGCATATTGCAGGAGTTAATATGTCTTTACCAATTTTTTCCAGCGGCATGAAAAAAGCTCAGTTAAGTCAGGCAAAAATTGAACTGAATATGTCACAAAGAAATAAAGAACTTGTAAAAGAGCAATTAGAATTACAGGAAAAGCAGTTCATGTTTAATCTCCAAAATGCCCTTGAAAATTATGAAACACAAAAAGAAAATATTCTAATAGCTGAACGCCTGAACAATTCGATCAGGAATAAATATACCCAGGGATTACTTTCAAGCCTTGATTTGGTGCAGGCAAACTCTAACTATCTAAATGCAGAAAACAATTATTTAAACTCAATATTGACATTATTACAAGCAAGACTGTCAATTGAAAAACTATATAATCTATTTTAAAATATTATTCATTAACAATTTTATAAAAGTTTTAAAACCAATATATATGAAAAAGTTGCAGATTACTATCATTCTCGTTGTCCTTGCATTTTCTATCTTTTCATGTAAATCAAAAGTTGAAAAAGATTCAGTTACGGCAAATGAAAGTAAAGAAAATACTGAAATCCGGGTAAAAACCCAGCTTCTGCAAAAAGAAGAAATTTCAAGAAATCTTGAGTTTTCTGCTGCCCTTATGCCCTTCGAAGAAGTACATTATGCACCGGCAGCACCGGGGCGAATAGAAAAAATATATGTTGAGGTGGATAATAAGATAAAAAAAGGAGACCTGATTGCAGAAATGGACCGCACTCAACTTATTCAGGCAAGTGAACAATTCAGAAATGCTGAATCTTCATTTTTGAGGATGGATACTTTGTTTAAACTGGGCAGCATATCCGAACAACAATATGAAACGGTAAAAACCCAATATGAACTGGCTAAAACTAATGTAGAATTTCTTCAAAAAAATACAAGGCTATTATCTCCTATAAACGGAATTGTAACAGCTAAGTATTTTGAAAGCGGCGAATTATATTCAGGTGTTCCTAATACTTCAGCAGGCAAGGCAGCAATTGTAAGTATCATGCAAATTAACCCGCTTAAAGCAATAATTCATATTTCAGAAAAATATTATCCCGACGTAAAAAAAGGAATGCACACAAAGATAAAAGTGGATATATATCCGGAAAAAGAGTTTAGCGGGGAAATAAACCGGATTTTTCCCTATATCAGCCCCGAAACCAGAACTTTCCAGGCAGAAATTAAAATCAACAATCCTTCTGAAATATTACGTCCCGGGATGTTTACCAGGGTTAATCTTGATCTGGGCGATGTTAAAGTAATGGTTGTACCTTATGCAGCAGTTCTTAAACAGGACGGGACAAACAGAAGACATATTTTTATTGCTGAAGGAATGAATGCCAGAAAAATTAATGTAATACCCGGAGAAAGACATGATGATAAAATTGAAATAATATCAGATGAAATAAAAGAAGGAGACAGGGTAATCGTTGCAGGTCAGGGAAAACTTATGGACCAGTCAAGAATTATTATTTATGATTAACAGGAGCTAAAGGAAAGCATAAAAAAATAGCTTAATAAGCTAAAAAAATCATACAATCAGTTACAAAAAATAAAGATATATGAGTATTTACGGCAGTGCAGTTAAAAATCCCATTACTACATTAATGGTGTTTGTAGCGATAATCATCTTCGGATTATATTCGGTAGTAAAATTACCAATAGATTTCTTTCCGGAAGTTGAATTACCGGTAATCAGCATTTTTATATCTTATCCGGGAGCAAACGCTGCCGACATTGAAACGAATATTTCACGACTTATGGAAGACGGCCTGACTACTGTCAGTAACCTGAAACAAATATATTCTCAATCAAGGGATAACATCTCCCTTGTGATACTGGAATTTGAATATGGAACAGATCTGGATGGAGCTGCAAACGACATAAGGGATGCATTATCATTAATAAAATCAAGGTTGCCTGAAGATGCTACTGAACCAATGATCATTAAGCTTAGTACCAGCATGATGCCGATCATGGTGTTTGCTATTACAGCTGATGACAGTTATGAGGGAATAGAAAAGCTTCTTGA
>CAZLXM010000061.1:22233-23457 GCA_964563105.1 uncultured Bacteroidaceae bacterium | reverse complement strand
TGTGAATGCGAATTGTGCCGGGATAAAAGGGTTAGTGATTACTATGTTAAGCTATTAAATGAAATAGATAAAGAGTTGACCAGAAGAAAAATTTCAACCCGTATTGTATTTTTGGTTTATACTGACTTATTATGGCCTCCCGAAGAAGAAAAGATTATAAATCAGGACCGTTTTACCCTGATGTTTGCCCCTGCAGGTCGCTTGTATGATAATCCTTATGCCTTACCGGACAGTAATATTGTCCTGCCGGCTTATCAATTAAACAAAAATATTTTACCAAAAGATATCAGGGAGTCGATAAAATATTTGCAGGAGTGGCAGAAATTATTCCATGGCCCGGGTTTCGTCTTTGATTATCATATGTATTATGTGCATTTCTATGACCAGGGATACTATTCCTTCTTAAAGCTATTGGCTGAAGATATAAGAAGACTTCCAGGACTTAAATTAGACGGATTTATTAGTTGTCAGATGCAGAGAACATTTTTCCCCCATGGTTTTCCTCATTTTGCCCATGCCCGTTTACTTTGGAATCCCGATACCAATATTGATGAACTTGCAAGTTATTATTTTGAAGCATCATTTGGAGAGGAGTGGGCTGAGGCATTAAATTATATGAAGAACCTTTCAGATCTGTTTAACCATCAATATTTCTATAGAATAAAAGGTAAAGTAGCTGCTGATAATAAAGAGGGACGGGATGCAAGGGAGAAGTTAATGCTGGCAGATGATGCCGTTAAAAAATTCCGGCCGGTCATCTTGAGAAATATAGAGAAAGGGGATTCTGTCCATCAGATGTCCTGGAAATACCTTTTGATACATTCCGGGATGGTACCTTTACTGGCAGATGCTTTACAAGCCAGAAATAAAAGTGGTCATTCAGGGAAGGAGACAGTAATTGCATGGGAGAAGCTGAATAAATATATCCTTGATAATGAGTGCTTAACAGAAGGGATTTTTGATGTGCCATACTTTAAAAGGATATTTGGTATTCCAAATTAATCCTGGTCAAACTTTATAGGTTTTTAAGAAATTTTAATTCAATATTTGGTTTAAAGTAAATTCTTATTTAAAAACGAATTACATCGTTTAACATGAATTCTGCATGTGCAGTCACAGATAAAATGAAATGAGAAATATCCATACATAATCCTTCATGAAAAAGAATGAGAATATTTGGAGGTTCCCTCAGAACGACGTAAACTAATAACAATGTAACTCAAA
>CAZLXM010000061.1:14732-22133 GCA_964563105.1 uncultured Bacteroidaceae bacterium | reverse complement strand
CTAATAACAATGTAACTCAAATATTTTCTGATGAAACCTCCCTGTATTATCCTTCATAAAAGGGAATTAGAATATTTGGAGGTTCCCTCAGAACGACGTAAACTAATAACAATGTAACTCAAATATTTTCTGATGAAACCTCCCTGTATTATCCTTCCTGAAAAAGAATGATAATATTTGGAGGTTCCCTCAGAACGACGTAAACTAATAACAATGTAACTCAAATATTTTCTGATGAAACCTCCCTGTATTATCCTTCCTGAAAAAGAATGATAATATTTGGAGGTTCCCTCAGAACGACGTAAACTAATAACAATGTAACTCAATTATTTTCTGATGAATGCTAATGAACTAAAAGAATTACAAAATTTGTCCACAAAGATTCGGATCCATTGCCTGCGAATGGTTAAAAGTGGTCAAAGTGGTCATATCGGAAGCATGCTGTCTATGGTAGAGCTTTTAACAGTACTTTATAAAAAGATATTGAAAGTTGATCCCCGAAATCCACATATGCCTGAAAGAGACAGGTTTATATTAAGTAAAGGACATGGTGGTGCAGCTTTGTTTGCTATCCTTGCCGAGACAGGTTTTTTTCCAATCGAATGGCTTGACCGTTATTATGTTGATGACGGAAAGCTTCAGGGGCATATCAGCCACCATGTTGCCGGAGTTGAATTATCCACCGGCTCTCTTGGGCATGGTTTGCCTGTTGCATTCGGAATGGCTATGGCTGCAAAACAACAAAACAGGAAACACAGAGTTTTTTGTATGATAAGTGATGGCGATTGTAATTCGGGCTCTACCTGGGAAGCAATCATGTTGGCCGGGCAGCACGGATATGATAATTTAATTGCGATTGTTGATTATAACAGACTTCAGGCTCTTGGTAAATCTGAAGAAATCATAAATCTGGAGCCATTTGCAGAGAAAATGAATCTTTTTGGATGGGCTGTTAAAACTATAGACGGGCATGATCTTAATGAAATTTATGAAACTTTTCAAAATTTACCCCTTGAACAAGGCAAGCCTGCATGGATAATCGCGAAAACAATAAAAGGCAAAGGAGTGGCAAAATTTGAAAATAATTATAGGTATCATTATGGTGTTTCTGATGAAGAATTGGAAAATGGTATAAAAACTTTAATGACAGAATTGACATGAGAAAGGTATTCAATGAAGAACTATTAAAGATAGCACGTATGGATAAACGTGTCTTCATGGTTTTAGCAGATATAGGTTATGGGGAAATTGAGCCTTTCGAAAAAGCATTTCCAGACAGGTTTATTAATTGTGGGGTGGCGGAGCAAAATATGACAGGAGTAGCCTGCGGTATTGCCCTTGAAGGAAATATTGCCATTACCTATTCCATTGCAAATTTTCCTACATTGCGTTGCCTTGAGCAGATCCGTAATGATGTATGTTACCATGATGCAAACGTTAAGATTGTTATTATCGGAGGTGGTTTGGCTTATGGTCCCCTGGGTATTTCACATCACTCGACTGAAGATATTGCCATAATGAGGGCATTGCCTAATATGGTCGTTCTTGCTCCCTGTGACCGGAAAGAAGCTGTGGAGGCAACAAAGGCTATGATGGTTTATAAAGGGCCTGTATATTACAGGTGTGGTTATAAAGATGAACCGGATATATATGAAGGCAAAGTTGATTACCAGATAGGCAGGGCAAATATTATAAACGAGGGAAAAGAAGCTTCCATCATTTTCAGCGGGACCATTGGTTATAATTGCAAATTGGCTGTTAAGAAACTCGAAAAGGAAAGGATTTATTGCCGTCTTATTAGCATGCACACAATAAAGCCAATAGATGAAGAAGCTGTCATCTCTGCAGCTAAAGATACAGGGGCCATTGTAACAGTAGAAGAACATAATATATCCGGAGGGCTTGGCAGCGCAGTTGCTGAGGTTTTAATGGATAAAGGTATGGGAGGCATCAAGTTTAAACGGATTGCCCTTCCTGATATTTATCCGGTTAAAATTGGTCATCAGGATTGGTTGCGGGATCAATACGGTTTGGGAGTTGATGATATTTATTTAGCAATAAAAAATATATTAAAATGATCCTGTTTTGTATAGATTTATGATACTCAGGAAATTTAAAAGAAAAGCGTAAAGCCGGAGTTTTACAACTATTTTTAAACAGTATATTAATTTAATTATATTATAATGACTATAATAGAACGTTTTAGGCTTGACGGGAAGAAAGCCCTTGTAACCGGTGCAGGCCAGGGTTTGGGGAAGGCTTTTGCCCTGGCCCTTGCAGAAGCCGGCGCTGACGTTGCAGTAATTGACATAAATGAAGATACAGTCAGGCAGACAGCCAAAGAAATAAAAGAGCTAAACAGGGATTCAATATATATAAAGGCTGATATATCCTGTAAGGAACAGGTAGAAGCAATGGTAGATGAAGTGGCAGATTATTTTGGCCGTCTTGATATTGGTGTGAATAATGCAGGTATAGCAATACCCATAAAATCAGCTTCTGAAATCTCGTTAACAGAATGGGAAAAGCAAATAGGCGTAAATCTTTCCGGCACCTTTTTTTGTGCAGTTAAAGAGGCGGAAATAATGAAGGCAAATAATTATGGTAAAATTATTAATATTGGATCTATTTGCGGGCATATTATATGGCCGGACCCGCAGGCTGCATATAGTATATCAAAAGCCGGGGTTATCCACATGACCCGGGCCCTGGCGGCAGAATATATTAAATATGGTATTAGAATTAACTGTATCAGCCCGGGAGTTACAAGGGTTGAAGGTTTGTATGAAGAAGTTATTTCTGTTTATCTTAAAACTGCACCTATTGACCGGATAGGGAGTGTTAAAGATCATCAGGGGGCAGTTGTTTATCTTGCCTCAGAGGTATCTGATTTTATGGTAGGACAGGAACTGGTGATTGATGGAGGATACACAATTATGTGATTTTGAATGGTGAATTATTACTATTTTATTTCTAAAATTCTATAATTAAGTTTATATCTGTCATTTTGGAATGAACTTCAATATTGTACGAAACATATTTTATAAAAATAAAATGAAATGGATTTAATTAATAAGACATGTGTAATAACAGGTAGTGCACAGGGGATAGGAGCTGCAGCAGTAAAAAAGTTTTCCGGCCTGGGCGCAAATGTTGTCATAGTGGATATTATGGAGGATAAAGGAAATGCATTGACGAATGAAGTCTCACTTTCCGGCGGAAAATCATTATTTATTAAATGTGATGTATCTGATTCTAAACAGGTTCAAGATACCCTAAAAATCGCCTTCCGGGAGTTTCGCAGTATTGATGTTATTTATAACAATGCCTCTGTTTACTGGGCTGACAGGGATGGAATTATTACGGATATTTTAGAAGATGACTGGCATAAAATCATTAGTATTAACCTTAACAGTATTTATTATTTTTGCAAATATGGCATTCCTTATATGATTGAAAATAAAAAAGGCGGGGTAATAATAAATACTGCATCAAGTGCGGGAATTATTGGTATTCCGGGATGTGATGCATATACTGCCTCCAAAGGTGCTACTGTGCAATTAACAAAATCAATGGCTTCAGAATTTGGCAAACATAATATCAGAGTCAATTGTATTGCTCCTGCTGCTATTATGACCCCCATGGTATTAAAATCAAACCCTCCTGATTCAGATCAATTTGATGAGAATGCTTTTCTAAAACTACGATCACCTTTGCGACGGTATGGGACACCGGAGGAAATTGCGAATATTGCAGCATTTCTTGCAAGTGATGAGGCCCGGTATATTACAGGTGCAGTAATTGTTGCTGATGGTGGGATCACTATTAATGGTGATTTATCAAAAGTAAAAGAATAAAAGTTAACATAGCATTTTAATTACTAATAATAATCTAATGAATTCAATAAAACAAAATCATTCTTTCCGGAGCAAGCGTCTTAAATCCCTTGATGTGCTCAGAGGCTTTGATATGTTCTGGATCATTGGAGGATCTTCACTTATAATAGGCCTTTCTAAAATAGATTCTTTAAATTGGTTGCAACCAATTGCCGAACAAATGCATCATGTAAAATGGGAAGGATTTCATTTCTATGATTTAATTTTTCCTCTTTTCATGTTTATTTCCGGAGTCGCTATTCCATACGCTATTGGATCAAAACTTGAAAAAGGAGTAAATAAATCAAATTTACAATGGAAAATTATTAAAAGAGGAATAATATTGGTCCTTTTGGGAATATTATATAATGGTGCCTTACAAAAAGGATTTTCCGGACTACGTTATGCTAGCGTATTAGGACAGATCGGACTTGGCTATTTGTTTGCTGCAAGTATATTTTTACATACAAAATCTTTTAAAATAAGAAGTCTCTGGCTCATTGGAATCCTTATTTTAATTGCTTATTTACAACTTTTTTTCCCGGTTCCCGGGCATGGAACAGGATTTTTATTACCTGACAGGGGTATAAATTCATGGTTAGATCAGTTACTCCTTCCCGGTAAATTATATGGAAAGACATACGATCCTGAAGGAATACTTTGTATTTTTTCTGCTACTTCCGTTACCCTGATGGGTGCTTTGACCGGAAGCATATTGAGATCTGAAAGTTATGGCCCGTACCGAAAACTATTGATTTTAATTATATCAGGAGCAGTTCTTGTAATTATATCTGTTTTATTAGCACCGGTTTACCCGATTATTAAAAAAGTATGGACTGTTACATTTAATTTGCATACGGCTGGAATAAGTTTACTGTTGCTATCTTTATTTTATTATTTAATAGATGTTAATCAATGGCTTGGAAATATTTTATCACCACTATCATTTTTCTTTAAAGTAATTGGATTAAATTCTATTACAATTTATATGGCCTACAGAATAATTCCCTTTAACGATATTTCCGCATTTTTTACTGGCTGGCTTTCAGCTTCATTTGGAGGATGGATTACTATTACCGGGGCTATAATTCTGGAATGGCTATTTTTATATTATTTATACGAGAAAAAGATATTTTTGAGAGTTTAATAATTAAATTATTTTCAGATGAACAAACTAAAACAACATCCTTCTTCACGGAATAAACGCCTTCAGTCACTTGATGTGCTTAGAGGTTTTGATATGTTCTGGATTATTGGAGGAGCAGCACTTATCATAAGTCTTTCAAAATTAGATTCTTTCAGTTGGCTGAAGCCAATCGCTGAACAAATGTACCATGCAGATTGGGAAGGATTTAATTTTCTGGATTTGATTTTCCCTCTCTTCATGTTTATTTCCGGAGTCGCTATTCCTTATGCTATTGGTTCAAAACTTGAAAAGGGCACAAATAAATCACCTTTACAATTGAAGATTATTAAAAGAGGTATAATATTGGTACTCTTCGGAATATTATATAATGGAGCATTATTAAAAGGATTTTCGGGAATGCGTTATGCAAGTGTTTTAGGGCAAATTGGACTTGCATATTTGTTTGCTGCAAGCATATATTTACATACAAAATCGTTTAAAATAAGGAGTCTCTGGCTCATTGGAATTCTTATTTTAGTTACTTATTTACAACTTTTTTTCCCTGTACCCGGGCATGGTACAGGATTTTTATTACCCGACAGAGGTGTGAATTCATGGTTAGATCAGCTGCTCCTTCCGGGCAGATTATTGGATAAAACATATGATCCTTTGGGGATATTAAATATTGTTTCAGCTACTTCCGTTACATTAATGGGTGCTCTGACCGGAAGCATATTGAGATCAGAAAACTTTAGTCAGTACCGTAAAATATTAATTTTAAGTATTTCAGGAGCAGTTCTTGTAATAATATCTATTTTATTAGCCCCGGTTTACCCTATAATTAAAAAAGTGTGGACTGTAACATATAATTTATTGTCCGCTGGAATTAGTCTTTTGTTACTTTCTTTATTTTATTTCCTTATAGATGTCAGGCCTGTTGGCGGAAAAATTTGTTCTGCCATATCATTTTTCTTTAAGGTAATTGGCTTAAATTCAATTACAATTTATATGGCTTATAGGATTATTCCCTTTTGGAATATTTCTTCATTTTTTACGGGCTGGCTGGCTGCACCATTTGGGGAATGGATCACTGCTGTTGGAGTTATTGTTATAGAATGGCTCCTGTTATATTATTTGTATAAACAAAAGTTATTTCTGAAGGTTTAATAAGAATAAGGTGATCGTTCAAAGGCCTGTCAATAAGGTTTGGAAAAGGGGAAAGTATAAAAAACATAAGAACAGGAAACTCTTTAAATGAAATTTGTATTAAGTATTTTTTCAATATATTAAGGATATTCCTTGAAAATTGTTAATTTGCCATTAAGATTTTAAAAGTCATAAAAATTAATTTATGACTATTGCTATTTATTAATTAGTAATCAATAACTTTTACTCTTTATTTTTGGGAATAATTAAGTTAGGTATATTTTTTAATGGATATTTTTTTTAATTCAATTAAAATAATGGAAAATCTAATAAAAAACTTGATGCAAAAAACCGGAATCATTTTTCTCTGTGTTTTATTAACAAGTATTTTTATTCAGTCATGTAAAGAAGGAGACTCTTCTGTTGTATTTGATTTTGATAAAATTCCCGACCGTGTATGGATTGGTGAGGATTTTTGGACTGTTCCTCTTGAAGATTGGTCTGTAAATAATAAAAGAGTTGAATGTCGCAGTGCATTACAATCTGCTTCATTATCTATTCTTTCCTATGTTTTGAGTGAAAAAGAAGATCCTTTTTTCATTTCAGTTGATATGGGTTTACTTGATCCGGGTAATAATAAAGGTTCATCCGGGTTATCCATAGGCGTGGAAGCCACTGAAGAAAAAGATGTCCGTGCGGCAGTATATTTTGGCACAGGTTTAAATCTGGGTGTTAATACTGGCGGATATGCGTTTATAAGCGGCAATACTATTCCTTTACCAGAAAAGTTTGATTTTAAAAAGTTACGTCTTGAATTGACCGGTGAAAAAGTTGAGGATAATTATAAGCTGACACTTAAAGTTTTTGACGAGCAGGACCACAATGTTGCTGAGTTAAATGTAAAGCCTGAGCAGCAGATTAGCGGGATCATTCAGTTTGTCAATAATATTAAGGACCCAAAATCAAGAAATAATGGTCCACAGTTTTGGTATGATAACATAACTATAAAAGGAAGTAAATTTATTTATCAGCCTGATAACCAGTTTGGCCCTATACTTTGGGCAATGTACACATCAAGTAAGGAGGTATTAAAGATTACGGCGCAATTGCCTCCTATAGAAGAAACAGGGAATACTGAAGCGGAATTATTCTTAAAAAATGGTAATAAATGGCAAAGTATCCGGACAGCCAGGATGGATACTGATGCCCGTACTATAACATGGAAGATTGAAGAATGGGATTCATCAATAGAAA
>CAZLXM010000061.1:0-14722 GCA_964563105.1 uncultured Bacteroidaceae bacterium | reverse complement strand
GTCTTACAAAATATTATTTAAATATATTAATTCCCTGGGCCGTAAGGAAACCGGCCAATATACCGGTATTATTCCAGTTGAACCTCTTGACCGGCCATTAAGGATGGGTGCCCTGACATGTCAGTATCACTATGGTTTCCCTTATTCTCCACTTGTCAGGAATTTGGAATTAAGTAAACCTGATATCCTTTATTTTTCGGGAGATCAGATTTATGAGGCAAATGGCGGTTATCCGATAAAGCGTGAACCGGAAGATGTTGCTATATTGAATTATCTTGGTAAATGGTATATGTTTGGATGGGCTTTTGGTGATCTTATGCGGAATGTTCCAACTATTTGCACTCCTGATGATCATGATATGTTCCAGGGGAATGTATGGGGAGAAGAAGGTGCTGAAAAGACAGAGGACGGGAATGATACCGGCGGCTTTGAGCAGACTGTCAAATGGGTTAATGTAGTTAATCGCAGTCAATGTGCGCATCTTCCTGATCCTTATGATCCATCGCCAATGCAAAGGGGCATAAATGTATGGTATACTGCTTTGAATTATGGCAGAATAAGTTTTGCAATTGTAAGTGACAGATATTTTAAATCTGCCCCTAAACATGTGTCTCACTGGGAAGGTCGTCAGGACCATGTTCAAAAGCCACTAAAAAGTCCTGATATTTTGGAAAAGCCCGGACTTGAGTTTTTGGGAAAACGTCAGGAAGATTTTTTAGAAGACTGGATATATGATTGGAATGATGTTGATATGAAAGTTTTGCTTTCACAAACTCTTTTTGCCAACGTAGCAACACATCATGGTCAATATGATTATTTTCTTTATGGGGACATGGATTCCGGTGGCTGGCCAAAAACTGCACGAGACCGTGCTTTGAGAATATTAAGAAAGGCTTTTGTTTTTCATATTTCAGGTGATCAGCATGTGCCTTCTTTGGTTCAATATGGTATTGATGATTTCAGGGATGCGGGATGGTGTTATACCACTCCTGCAATTGCTGTAGGTTATTCCCGCTGGTTCCGGCCGGATGAACTTGGTATACCGGTAAAGAACCGCCCTTCCCATGGTTTCCCCAATACGGGTGAGTATAAAGATATATTTGGGAATTTAAATTATGTTTATGCAATAGGGAATCCTGATAATTATTCTCGCTTAAGTGACAGATATGAATTTGCACAGGTAAAAACATCCGGTTATGGTATGGTAATTTTCGATCGTAATTCAAGAAATATTACAATGGAATCATGGCGTTTTTTGGCAAACACAACGAATCCCGGAATTGATGATCAACATCCCGGATGGCCGTTTACCATTAATCAACTTGATAATTATGGGAGGAAAGCACTTGTATGGTTGCCTAAAATAATTATTCAGGGAGACAGGAATCCTGTAGTTGAAATAAGTAATTCTAAAAATAATGAAACCATTTATATCCTCAGGATTAATGGAAATGAATTCAGGCCATGGGCATTTGAGGAAGGTTACTATAATATTAAGCTTGGTTTCCCTGAAACAGAAACATGGAAATCAGTAGAGAAAGTATTAGCTGGTGATAAGGATAGTAAAGAGGAAATAGTTATTACATTTTGAATGAAAATAATTGAAACCGGATCCGGTCCAATAGCGTTTAAAGTTAATAGATTACAAATGCGGGTCTAATTTATATATTAATTTTATACTTACATTTTTTACCGAATACAACTCTACAAGAATTTTTTAATAAAGACGTGATAATAACAGGTAATTTTTATATTTGTGTAATTTCTTGAATTTTAGTGACTGTGGAATTTAGTATAAGCTGAATATCATGAGTATGATAAAACTTAATGTGTTGGGAATTTCTTACAGCCAGACACAATCAGGAGCTTATGCCCTGATTTTAACTGAGGAAAAAGGAGATCGGAGAATTCCTATAATTGTAGGAGGTTTTGAAGCACAATCTATTGCAATTGAATTAGAAGGCCTGAAGCCCCCCAGGCCTCTTACCCATGATTTGTTTTTGAATTTTGCCAAATCATTTGGTATTTCTATTCGTGAGGTAATTATTTATAAGCTTGAAGAAGGAGTGTTTTTTTCCCAGATTTTATGTGATAATGGTTTGGAGAAAATAACACTTGATGCCCGGACTTCTGATGCAATTGCACTGGCATTAAGATTTAAGTGCCCGATTTTTACTACTGAGGAAATCATTGCAAAGGCCGGGATAATTCTTGATTTTGACAGAGAGAAAGACAGTTCTGAAACATCCTCTCATAAAGAAAAACCTGGTAAAGTTCAGTCCAAAAGTAAAGAATTTGCCAACAGGTCACTTGAAGAACTTGAAGAAATGCTACAGGACGCTGTTGGAAAAGAAGATTATGAAAGAGCATCATTATTAAGAGATGAGATAAATAAAAGAAAAAAACAATAACCTTATTCTGACATGAAAGGGTTTAGGGTTTTTATATTCCTGTTTTTAATTATTCAGTTTAATAACATTCAGCATATTGTTGCTTTTGACACATTAAACAATATTCCGGATTCAAATAATTATTCATATTCAACGGATAATCAGAGCCTTAATAAGGCTAAACTTCTTTTTAGCTCACAGGAGGAATTACAGATTGACAAAGGCAACCTTATTCCTTTGAGAAAAAAGTTTAAATTCAGTTTAATAACTATGTTAAGAGGACTCCTTGGGATGGTAGTCCTTATTTTTTGTACTTTTCTTTTAAGTGAAAATAGAAAATCAATTTCATGGAGAGTGGTTGGATTTGGCTTATTGGCACAAATACTTCTGGCCATTGGGACCCTTCAGGTTTCCTTTATTCAGGATATATTTGAATTTGGCGGAAAGGTATTTATAAAAATACTTGATTTTACCGGTGAAGGAACTGAATTTCTTTTTAAATCAATGGTTACCGGTAAAATTGAACCTCCCTTGCAAACCTTTGCTATTAAAATATTACCAACTATAATTTTTTTCTCTGCGCTTACATCTGTTTTGTTTTATTTCGGTATAATTCAAAAGTTAGTTTGGTTTTTAGCATGGTTAATGTCCAGGTTTTTAAAAATTTCCGGTGCAGAGGCTCTTTCAGTTACAGGAAATATTTTCCTGGGGATGTCGGAAGCACCATTAATGATAAAAGCTTATCTTGAAAAAATGAGCAGGTCCGAAATGATGCTTGTAATGTCGGGAGGAATGGCTACTATGGCTGGTGGCGTATTGGCGGTTTATATAAATTTTCTGGGAGGTGATGATCCGGTTCAAAAACTGGAATTTGCAAAGCATTTACTTGCTGCATCTGTTATGGCCGCTCCAGGGATAGTTGTTATTTCAAAAATTATGATCCCTCAGACAAGTCCTGTATTACAAGATGTTAAGGTAGATGAAAAGAAGGTTGGTAAAAACGTTCTGGATGCTATAAGTAATGGCACTATTGAAGGAGTTAAAATGGCCGTAAATGTTGCAGCCATGTTACTTGTCTTTCTTGCCTTTCTTGGAATGATAAATTATATTTTCTATCTAATTGGGAATTTATTTGGATTGAATCCATGGATCGCAAATATAACTAATGGACGTTATGATCATATATCACTGCAATTTATTCTCGGATATATGCTTTCACCCTTAATGTGGATACTGGGAGTAAATGTAAATGATGTTACACTGGTGGGATCACTTTTAGGTGAAAAAATTATTATGACTGAATTTGTCGGATATATCAGCCTGGCACAATATAAAGCTGCGGCATTATTTGCTGATCCCAAATCTGTTATCATGTCAACTTATGTATTATGCGGATTTGCTAATTTTGCATCTATAGGAATTTTGATTGGGGCTCTTGGTGCATTGGCACCCGGACAGCGGGTATTACTTTCCAGGCTGGGATTAAAATCTCTTATTGCAGGTACTTTGGCTTCTCTTGTATCAGCTACCATTGTTGGAGTGATATTGAATTAAGAAAACACATTTCAGTATGAAAAAGACAAATCAACCATTATTTGACGAGGGTAATCAGTCTTCTTTAATTGAGCAGATAAGATCTTTGGAAAAAAAAATTGAATGGTATAAAGCAAAAACCAAAAAACTAAAAAATACTATTTCTTTGCAGAAAGAATCATTAAAATCTTTTGTTACTAATGACAAGAAAAAAGATTTGGTGAAAAGCAAAGATGCCCCTTCAGTTATTACCGAAAATACTCTGTTAAATTTTGTAACCAGATATTGGGAACTTGTTTCACATTTGCCCGAAATAATTTTTGAAATAGATGCAACCGGTAAAATTACTTTTCTAAATCTAAAAGCTTTTGAAGGAAACGGATATTCCATAATGGACTTTAAAAAAGGCCTTACTATGTTTAATATCTTTACCCCTGAGGATATTCCCAGGGTGAAAATTGCTTTTGAAAATGCCAAAAAAGGAAAGGAACTTTCCGGGGAAGAGTTTACTATTCAAACACAAAGCGGCGCTAAAATTCTGGTTATGGTTTTTACAAATAATATGTTCCAGGACGGGATTTGGATGGGGGTAAGGGGAGTGGCAATTGATATAACCAGTAAAAGAGAAGCCGAAAATAAAGAAAAGCAGTATCATGAGAAATTAATGTTTATGGGGAAGGCTGCCCTGGAATTTCTGGAGATGAAACATGATGATAATTTATTTGCCTATATAGGGCAAACATTATCTGAATTAATTGGAAAATCTATTGTAAGCGTATTCAGTTTTAATGATGCTAATTCTGTTTTAAATATTGAATATTTTTCGAAACTAAATAATCTGGAACATAAATTTACTGAAATACTAGGTTTTCCATGGAATTTATTTTCAGTTAAACTTAACCGGGAAAATATTGAATTCCTAAAAGAGCGCTCGGAACATTTATTTAAAGTGGATAATGAATTTTTTGAACATTGTTATTCTCTACTCCCTATAAATTTATGTAAGGAAATTGAAAACTTGTTAAGTTCTAAAACCATTTATGCAATTTCACTTATGTATAGCAGGAATTTGTATGGTATTGTAGTTGTTATGAAAGAGTTGAATGACCCGAAGGAGAAGACAATGATTGAATCTTTTGTTTATCAGTCTGCTACAGCCTTACATCGCAGGCAATTGGAAAATGAGTTAATAAAAGCAAAAGAGAAGGCTGAAGAAACTGATATGTTAAAAACTGCATTTCTGGCTAATATGTCGCATGAGATCCGTACCCCTTTAAACGGGATTCTGGGTCTCACACAATTAATGCATAATCCGGCCCTTTCAGAAGAAACCCGAAAAGAGTACCTCTCTTTGATCACAATTAATGGTAAATTATTACTTAATCTTGTTAATGATATTATCGACATCTCCAGAATAGAATCAAATCAAATTGAAATAAATGAAGATGTATTTTCACTTTCATCTCTTTTTCAGGATATTGAAAAACTATTCAAATCTGAAAGAATGGCCAGGAAGAAGGAAAATTTAGAATTAAAATTTTCTAAATGTTTAAATACCTCAATACATACCATTACCGGAGATTTTCAAAAAATACGCCAGATTTTCACTAATTTGCTTAGTAATGCAATTAAATTTACCGCAGAAGGGCGGATTGAAGTCGGCTGCTGCCTTCAGGATGAGGAAACAATTCTTTTTCATGTGAAAGATACAGGTATAGGCTTATCAGCTGAACAACTGGAAAATGTTTTTAACAGATTTACTCAGGTTGACCAGTCTTTAACAAGATCATACGGAGGTTCCGGTTTAGGTTTAGCTATTTGTAAAGGCTTAGTTGAAAAAATGGGAGGAAAAATTTGGGCAAAATCTGATGGAGAGAAAGGTTCTGAATTTTATTTTAACCTGCCGTTTAAACCTTCGGCAATTAAGCCTGACTTACCTTCCGGAGAAATTGAAGATATTGACAGAATTAACTGGAGCGATCTTTGTATCCTTGTGGTAGAAGATAATTATGTAAGTTTTCATTTGTTCCAGGTTTCATTGCAAAAAACAGGTGTAAAAATATTACATGCAGATACCGGTTATAAGGCCATTGAAATGGTTGAACAAAATAAGGATATTGATCTTGTTCTTATGGACATTCAGCTGCCTGTTCTAAATGGATATGAAGCAACTAAAAAAATTAAAAAAATTCGTCCGGGATTACCTGTTATAGCTCAAACTGCAAATGCAACTGATGAAGACAGAATATTATGTATTAATGCCGGATGTAGTGACTATCTTACAAAACCAATTAATCTTGACAGATTATATGAAATTTTGAATAAATATTTATTCATAAATAAAAAATAATCTTCATAATGTCCTGGATACTATCCATTTCCTTTCTGATTACATTGTTTTATTTTATTCTTATTCTAAGCTTTTATTCCGGCTGGAAAAAGTTAAAGATAATTCCCCCGCTTGCTGCTCAACCATTGATAAATATCAGTATTATTATCCCATTCAGGAATGAAAGTGAAAATATTCAAAAAAACTTCAAAGCTCTGATAAAACAGAATTATCCTGTTTCACATTTCGAAGTGATATATGTAAATGATCATTCTGAAGATAATACATGTGATATCCTGCTCCAATTAATGAAAAATTCCCTTAATATTAAATTATTGCATCTTTCATCCCCGCTGTCCGGAAAAAAAGCTGCATTAATGGAAGGGGCAAAAATGGCAAAAGGTGAATTATTTCTTTTTACAGATGCCGACTGTTATCCGGTAAAAAACTGGATCCGTACAATGGCAGGATTTTATCAGGCTTATAAACCTGTAATGATATCCGGGCCTGTCTTAATAATGGAAAACAAAAGCTTCTTTAGTAAATTTCAGGCCCTTGAGTTTTTAAGCCTTGTTGGATCCGGGGCCGGATCATTCGGGATAAAAAACCCTATATTATGTAATGCTGCAAATATGGGATTCCGAAGGGACATATATCTTCAATATATGAATGAGATGAAAAAAGAAATATTCTCAGGCGATGATATTTTTATGTTGCTTTCTTTAAAAAAAATATATGCATCTGAAATGTTTTTTTTAAAATCAATTGACGGATTAGTATATACTGATCCGTTATCTACTTTAAAAGATTTTTTTTCACAAAGAATAAGATGGGCTTCTAAGTCAAAGTTTTATAATGACTGGCTTATTATTTTAACTGCCATTTCAGTATTTGGAATTAATTTTCTTATTCTATTGTTGATTTTGTTATTTGCTGCAGGAAGAAATTTATTACTAACAATTATATTTGTAATATTTTCGAAGACAATTATTGATTATATCTTTCTTAGAAGTCTAAATAAATTTTTTTATAAAAAAGATTTCTCACTTGTATTTATTTTATCGGAGGTTTTATATTTGCCTTATTCATTAATGATTGCCATTGCAGGAAGCTTTATAATACCATGTTGGAAGGGAAGGAAATTAAATAATGTCAGAATCAATAATAACTAACAGGATAATCAGAAGGTTTCTCAGGAACCCTCTTTCATTGGCAGGTAGTATAGTAATAATTTTTACGTTTTTAATTGCCGTTACAGCATATTTAATATTGCCTGATAAAACTCCGAATGCTAACAGGCAGTTTTTGGAATTAGCAGCACAAAAGCCCGGATTTACTGTTCAATTTATTAAAAAGATAAAAAATGAAGCTCATACCAGGCAAAGTATTTTAAAAACTATGATTTTTGGCAAGGAGCCTGATTATGAATTTTATCCCTTTCTTGATTTTACTTTCAAAGATCAATACATAGTTCTCAGGGAATTTACAAATTTCCAGGATGAAGATTTTTTTTATCAGGAATTTGAACTTCCTGAAATATTATTTCCTTTAAAAAGGGGCGTACCGGTTGAGTTTTTAGGTGACTCACTTACTTTTACCTTATATGACGGGAAAATTTTGACTTATAAAGTAGAAGATTTACAAGATGTCATTAAAGCTGAAGCAATTTCAAAAAAATATTTTTTACTGGGAACTGACAGGTTTGGCAGGGATCTTTTAAGCCGTTTAATTCTTGGTGCCAGGATATCATTATTTGTCGGACTGGTTGCTGTGTTAATATCCATTGTGATCGGGATCACTTTAGGCGCCATTGCAGGGTATTTCAAAGGAATAATTGATACGGTTATAATGTGGTTTGTTAATGTTGTTTGGTCAGTCCCTACCTTATTAATGGTTATAGCACTGACGATGGTTATTGGTAAAGGATACTGGCAGGTATTTGTTGCGGTTGGGCTTACTATGTGGGTTGAAGTTGCAAGGGTAGTACGCGGACAGGTTATGAGCATAAAAGAAAAAGACTATATTGAGGCTGCCCGGGCTTTAGGATATAGTAATTTCAGAATTTTAACAAGGCATATTCTTCCAAATGCCCTTTCACCCGTAATAGTTATATCTGCTGCTAATTTTGCCTCTGCAATTTTGATAGAAGCCGGGCTAAGTTTTTTGGGGATTGGGGTTCAGCCACCTGTTCCTTCCTGGGGAGGAATGATCAAGGATCATTATGGTTTTATTATTACAGATAAAGCTTACCTGGCATTTATTCCTGGAGTGGCTATAATGCTTTTGGTGCTTGCATTCACCTTGGTTGGAAATGGCTTACGTGATGCAATGGATGTAAAAGAGCAGCAAAAAGTTTAGGAATTAATGCCCCATATCGGAAATAAATTTAATTCTCATTAAGCGGATCTCTTCTTCGGTATATTCATCCTCACCAAGTTCTTTTAAAGCCTCTTCCACTGATTCCGTAACGGCATCCTCCTTAAAATATCTATATACTTCTTCCTGTCTTTCATCATCAATAACCTGATCTATATAATAATCGAGATTTAATTTTGTGCCGCTATTGATAATTGCTTCAATTTCTGATAATAATTGAGGCATCTCCAGGTTTTTAGCATCAGCAATATCATCCAGCGTAAGCTTCCGGTCAATACTCTGGATTATATAAACTTTGAGCCCGGATTTATTTACAATTGATTTAACCACCATATCCTGAGGGCGGATAATCTCTTTTTCTTCAACATATTGTTCGATAAGTTCAACAAAATCTTTACCATATCTTTGAGCCTTTCCTGCTCCAACTCCCACGCAATTTTGAAGTTCCTCTAGTGTAACGGGATATAAAGTTGCCATATCTTCTAATGACGGATCCTGAAATATTACAAAAGGAGGAAGGTTTAATTTTTTTGCAAACTTTCTTCTTAAATCTTTAAGTATGGAAAAAAGCTCATTATCTACTGCGCCACCACTACCCTGCGGCAGGAATGCTTCTTCGAGGGAAGCCTCATAATCGTGGTCCTGGGTCAGCATAAATGAATGAGGATTTTTCAGGAATTCGTGTCCTTCCGGGGTTAATTTCAGAAGCCCGTAATTTTCAATATCCTTACTGACAAGTTGTCCAATCATTGCCTGCCTTAGAACAGCATTCCAGAATTTAGTATCTTTATCATCGCCTATACCGAAAATATCAAGTTTATGATGATGATAAACTTTAATTGCACTATTTGATTTTCCTGCAAGAATATTTGAAATATGGTCTGCTTTGAATTTTTCTTTTACTTCAAGTATGGCCTCCAATGCTTTAAGCATGTATTCTTCTCCCTCGAATTGTTCTTTGGGATGCAGGCAGTTATCGCAATTGCCACAGTCTTCTTCCATAACCTCCCCGAAATAATTAAGAAGGGCTTTAACCCTGCAAACGCTCGTTTCGGCATAAGCTACTGTTTCAAGAAGGAGTTGTTTATTGATTTCCTGTTCTGCAAGAGGTTTTCCCTGCATAAATTTTTCCAGTTTCTGGATATCTTTATATCTGTAAAAAGTTATACACCTGCCTTCACCTCCATCTCTTCCGGCACGTCCTGTTTCCTGATAATAACCTTCCAGGCTTTTAGGGATATCGTAATGAATGACAAATCTGACATCAGGTTTGTCAATGCCCATACCAAATGCAATAGTAGCAACAATAACATCCACTTCTTCCATGAGAAATTTATCCTGATTAGATGCGCGTGTCGCAGCATCCATTCCGGCGTGATAAGGAAGTGCTTTTATCCCGTTTATTATCAGGGTTTCAGCTATCTGTTCAACTTTCTTGCGGCTTAAACAGTAAATAATTCCTGATTTTCCTTTATTATTCAATATTATTTTGATGATTTCCTTGGCAGCATGTACTTTTGGCCTTACTTCGTAATAAAGGTTATGACGCCGGAAAGATGACTTAAATACATCAGCGTCTAACATATCAAGATTCTTTTGAATATCGTGTTGAACTTTTGGCGTTGCTGTTGCTGTAAGTGCAATAATAGGCGCTTCCCCTATCTTATTTATTATTGGTCGTATACGGCGGTATTCTGGCCGGAAATCGTGCCCCCATTCCGAAATACAATGAGCTTCATCCACTGCATAAAAAGAAATTCTAACATTTTTTAAAAAGTCAATATTTTCTTCTTTTGTCAGTGATTCAGGAGCCACATATAAAAGTTTGGTTTTTTTGTTTAAAACATCTTCCTTAACCTGAAGTATCTGGGCCCTGGAAAGTGAAGAATTAAGAAAATGTGCGGTACCATCTTCCGTACTGAAGCTTCGCATAGAATCGACCTGGTTTTTCATCAGCGCAATAAGCGGTGATATTACAATAGCAGTACCTTCCAGTAAAACTGCAGGAAGCTGGTAACATAAAGATTTACCTCCGCCGGTAGGCATCAGGACAAAAGTATTCCTCTTTTGGAGAACATTTTTAATTATATTTTCCTGGCTATCTTTAAAGGTATTAAAACCAAAATACTTTTTTAATACAGCTTGTAAATTAAAATCCGTCGCAGTATTCATTTTTAATTATCCTCTTGACAAAAACTCTCTCTTAAATATTGAATTTGATTAGGTTAAAAACTTAATACCTTTTCTAATCCTAATTGAATTTTTAATGCAGTCAAAATCACAGGATTAGAAATCCAATTCATTTTCAATATTGTGTGCATTAAATATAAACGTTGAAAATTAATTATTAATATATGAAATTAACACATATAAAACTAAATTGTCTGGCAAAAACGCTGTATAACAATTGGATAGGCTATATTATCTGTTATTTTCCTTAAAATTCGACTAAAAGATAAATATAATACATTTTGAAATAAAAAAAAAGTAATACATAATCTCATAATTATTCTTTCCTGGTTTACTCTTTTCCAAAATAAAATTAATGCTCAATTCTGATCGTTTAACTTTTTTTTAGCCAAATTAATGTTTACTTAATTTATTCTTTTTATTAAGTAGAATTAATTACCACTTTTTTTTTGTTATTTTGCGGTTCCTTATGAGGAAGTAAGTGATTAACAAAATGCAGCTATAAAAATGGAAAAGAAAAATGAAAAGGAAATGTCTTTTCTTGAGCATCTTGAAGAACTACGATGGCATCTTGTACGTTCCATTCTGGCGATTTTTATTGGAGCAATTCTTGCATTTATTTTTAAAAATGTAATTTTTGACACAGTGATACTTGCCCCTAAATCACCGGATTTTTTTACGAACAGATTTCTGTGTGAACTTGGGCAGAAGCTTAATCTGAAAAATTTATGTATAAATTCAGTCCCTTTAGATATCATTTCAGTCAAATTGGCTGGTCAGTTTATGATGCACATTCTTGTGTCTTTAATTGCCGGGCTGATTATTTCATTTCCTTATGTTTTCTATGAATTTTGGAGTTTCATTGCTCCTGCATTACATGGAAATGAAAAAAAGTATGCAAAAGGTGCCGTTTTTTATAGTTCCCTATTATTTCTTATGGGAGTGACATTTGGTTATTTTCTTATTTCTCCGCTAACTGTCCATTTTCTGGGAAGCTACAGGGTGAGCCCCGAAGTTGAAAACAAAATCAATCTCATTTCATACGTGTCTACCATGTCATCCGTAGTCCTGGCTTCAGGGGTTATTTTTGAGCTTCCTGTAGTGGTATTTTTTCTTACAAAAATTGGTCTTGTCACTCCGGAATTTATGAGAAAATATCGCAGGCATTCTCTTGTTGCAATTTTAATCGTTGCTGCTATTATAACGCCTCCGGATGTCTTTAGCCAGATCCTTGTTGCTATTCCTCTTATTGTTCTATATGAAATAAGTATCTTTATTTCCCGAAATACAATCAGAAGGAAGGAAAAGAAAGATAAGGAAAATGAATGACCGTTTGACAATAGTTGATAATGAAACTATATACAAAAAATCTTGTTAAAAGATATCGTTCAAGGACTGTGGTTGATAATGTTTCTATTGAAGTGGAAAGAGGGGAAATAGTTGGCCTTCTGGGGCCAAATGGTGCCGGGAAAACTACTTCATTTTACATGATTGTAGGCTTGATAAGCCCTAACCAGGGAGAGATTTATATTGATGAAGCCAGAATTACAAATGAGCCTGTCTATAAAAGGGCCGGAAGAGGGATTGGCTATCTGTCGCAGGAAGCCTCAGTTTTCAGGAGTTTGTCAGTTGAAGATAATATCCGTGCAGTTTTGCAGTTTTCAGGAATTTCTAAAAATGAGCAGAAAGAGCGTCTGGAATCACTCATAAATGAATTTGGTTTGCAGAAAGTAAGGAAGAGTAAAGGGATTCAGCTTTCAGGAGGTGAAAGACGAAGGACCGAAATAGCAAGGGCACTTGCCCTTAAACCATATTTTATCCTTCTGGATGAACCATTTGCAGGTGTTGATCCAATTGCTGTAGAAGATATTCAAACTATTGTTTCGGGTTTGAGAGAAAAAAACATTGGAATACTTATTACTGACCATAATGTCCATGAAACTCTGTCAATAACCGACAGGGCATATTTACTTTTTGAAGGAGAGATCCTGAAATCAGGTACCGCCAGAGAGCTCGCTGATGATGAGCAGGTTCGCAGACTTTATCTGGGTAGAAATTTTGAATTAAGGAACTTTTCCAAATAATTCTATAAATATTTGTACATTTGCTGAAAATTTTATCATGCGGATGTGGCGGAACTGGTAGACGCGCCAGACTTAGGATCTGGTTCCGTAAGGAGTGGGGGTTCGAGTCCCTTCATCCGCACTAAATTTAACAAACCTTTTCATAATGCAAATTTCGAGAGAGAATACTGATGAGCTGAATGCTGTAATTACCCTTAAAATTACGGAAGAAGATTATTCCCTGAAAGTAGATAATGTTTTAAAGGATTATAAAAGAAAGGCACGTATTGACGGGTTCAGGCCCGGAATGGTCCCCATGGGAATGATAAAAAAGCTATATTATAAATCTGTACTGGCAGAGGAAGTCATTAAACTCGCCAATGAGAAGCTTTATGATTATATTCGTGATGAAAAAATGAGAATCCTGGGAGAACCTCTTCCCCACAATGATGAGAAACCCGAAATTGATTTTGATAAAGATAAAGAATTTGAGTTCTCTTTTGATATTGGTCTTTATCCGGAAATATCATTAGACATTTCAGATAAGAATGAGATACCCCTTTATACTATCAGGCTGGAAGATGATGCCATAAAGAATGCTGTAGAAGAAATTTCAAACACTTACGGTAAGTCGGAAGAGGAAGATAAAATTAGTGATAGTGAAGCAACAATCAGTGGAAACATATTTCAGTCAGATGATTCCGGAAATCCGGTGGAAGGAGGGATATCTGCCGGGGATGTCTATTTATTTTTAAATATAATTAAAGATAATGATACATTAGAGCTTTTTAAAGAAAAGAAAACAGGAGAGAAAGTAAGCTTTAAAATAAGATCAGTTTTTCCTGAAGATGATAAGATTAAAAATTTCCTTAAAATAGAAAATGATGAAATAACAGACTTTGGTGAATTTTATACAATTGAAATTAAAGAGATCAAAGTTTTTAAAAAGCATGAAATAAATCAGGAGTTATTTGATAAAGTATATGGTGAAGGACAGGTAAAATCAGAAGAAGAATTTACCGGCAAGATTAAAGAAGAATTGATTAACCGCTATAAACAGGAAAGTGAATACAGATTTACTGTAGATGCAAGAGATTATTATTTAAAGAAATTAGATTTCGCCCTGCCGGTTGAATTTCTGAAAAGATGGCTTGTAGAAACACAGGAGAATATATCAAAAGAAGAGCTGGAAAAAAATTTTGGAGATTATGAGAATGATTTTAAATGGCAAATTATTAAAGACCAAATTATAAAAGCTAAAGATATTCAGGTTTCCGAGCAGGAAATGCTTGATTTTGCCATTTTATCTACAAGAGGTCAGTTTTATCAATATGGAATGTACAATATTCCGGAAGAATACATTGAAAAGTACGCAAGGGAGCAACTTGCAAAAGCTGACAGCTCAAAACAGTTACTTGACCAAAAGTTGAGTCAAAAAGTTTTTGAATTTATCAGGGAAACTGTAACAATAAAGGAGAATGAAGTTTCCAGGGAGGAATTCAATAAACTATATGAAAATTAGATCGTTTTTATATTAAAGATATTAATTATGAACATGCAGGATGAATTTCGTAAATATGCAACTAAGCATGCAGGTATCAGTTCATTGACCCTTGACAGGTATTCATCATTTTATGGAAGTTATATATCCCCGACTATTATTGAGGAACACCAATTAAATATTATTACAATAAATATTTTCTCAAGATTAATGATGGACAGGATCATATTTTTAGGAACTCCTATTGATGATTATGTAGCAAATATTATTCAGGCACAGTTATTATTTCTTGAATCTACCGATCCGGCAAAAGATATACAGATTTATTTTAATACACCCG
>CAZLXM010000060.1:0-23620 GCA_964563105.1 uncultured Bacteroidaceae bacterium | reverse complement strand
TAAAACATGCCGCTCATAAAGGAATGGAATATCTTTCCTTGAAATAAGATTAATCTTTTTATTCCAGGTATTATATAAATTTTGTAATGATTCGAATTTGTTTAACTGGTCAAAAGTAAGCTCCGGAAAATATTTGTAAAGAAGCTGCATTTTTAAACACTTTCACTAGCCTTTTGAAGTATATTGAATAAAAGCTCGCGTGCCCTGAAAAGCTGAGCTTTTACTGTCCCTATTGGCAAGCTCAATTCAATAGAAATTTCCTCATAACTAAGCTCATCAAAATACCTTAATTCTACCAGCTTTCTGTAGCGGGGCTTTAATGTGGAAACAATATCCCTAAGGACTTTTACTTTTTGCTCCTTAATCAGCACCATTTCCGGGTCTAAAGTATCTGCCCTCAGTGAATCAGAGTGAGATAAAGCATCGTCTTCGGCAATTGTCTGATCAAGACTTACCATACTACCTCTTTTTTTACGAATAAAATCAATACAATTATTCGTAGCAATTTTAAACAACCATGTACTAAAGGCATAATTAGGAGTGTATTGCTCGATATTTCTAAATGCTTTGCCAAAAGCCTCAATTGTAAGATCTTCTGCATCAGAAGGATTATTAACCATTTTCAATAACATGAAATAAATGGAATCTCTGTATCTTTCAAGGAGTTCGGCATATGCTTTCTGTTCACCTTTACGAGCCCTGACAACAAGTTCATAATCGTGCTGAGCCTTATCTGAAAGATTTGGGTTAATGTTCATCAGTATTTTTTCTTTTCTATAAAATTAATAAGATGAATACACATATATATAAAAGGAATAAAAGGTTCAATAAAGAGCGAAAATATAAATAAAAACCTTTCATTCAAACGCTTTGTAACTATTTTAAATATAAATCCTTTTACAAAAAGGACAAATGCATAGGCAGAAACGATAAATATGCTAAATTGTGAAAAAAATAAAAGAACAATTGCCGAAATATTAAATAGAATTCTTGACAAATATTCCAGGCCCAACAAAACTTTTATTTTAAATTTATAGCGATGCCCGGTAATGAAATGTCGTTTCCTTTGTCTTAACCAGTCTCTAAAAGAGAGTTCAGGAACTGAAAGTGTATAAGATTCCTGGTCTGTTGCAATAACAGTATTAAACCTGGTTGCAGTCTCTCCCACAAACAAATCATCATCACCTGAAGGCAGGTGAGCATGAGACGCAAACCCTTTATTTTTAAAAAATAATGACTTCTTATAGGATAAATTTCTTCCAACACCCATAAATGGGAACTTTCTTTCAGCAAAACCCATAAATTGCATTGCAGTAAATAAAGTCTCAAACCGTATAAGTTTATTTAAAAAACCGGATTTTGTCTCATATCCTCCATAGCCTGCTACGATCTCGATATTATCATCGTAATTTATCATCATTTCTTTTATCCAGTTTTTACTTACAGGATAACAATCTGCATCGGTAAATAAAAGATGCTCATTGCCGGCTGCTTTAATGCCAATTGTTAATGCCAGCTTTTTATTATGGGTAAACTTTGGATCTTCCTTGATGGATGTAACCTTAAGGTTTTTATATTTTAACTGGAATTCTCTCAATACTGCAGCGGTATTATCATCTGAACAATCATTAACAACTATTACTTCAAAATCGGGATAATCCTGTTCAAAAATATAAGGTAAATTTCTAATAAGGTTTGCTTCTTCATTCCTGGCACAAATTATTACAGAAACCGGAAGTTCATATATTTTTTGCAGATGTTTTTCCTTTTTCTTTTTTCCTGTTTGAGAAAAGAAGAAAAGATAATAAAATAATTGAAACAAAATTGAAACAATATAGATAACTATTATCCCTTTAGTAAGTGGATCTTCTGTCAAAAAAAGTTCTTTCAATACTTCATAATTTATAAACTAAACAATTATAGAAAAACATTTCATATTCTCTCTTATAAAATCAAAAATCTTATTAAAAAATTGATGGAAAGTATGAACTATTGAATAAAATTATTGTTAACTAATATATTATAAAGATGGAATATTAAAAATTTATATAAGTATGAAGGTAAATTTAGGTAAAACTGATAGGATTATCAGGATTATAATAGGATTATTGATTGCGGTTGCTGGCATTATGTACAAAAGCTGGTGGGGATTATTAGCTGTTATCCCCCTGGGCACTGCCTTTACAGGTACCTGTTTATTATATTCAGTCTTTGGTATAAACACCTGTCCTCATGAAAAGAAAGAATAAATATTCTTTCATGGTTCAGTTTTTACAAAACTTTTAATTAAAGTAGCTGCTTTCTGAAGAGAAATTGCTGAATGTACCTGTAGGCCCGATTTGTCAATTATCTCCTTTCCCTCTTCCGCATTGGTGCCCTGAAGCCTGACAATTACGGGGACTTTAATGGAGCCAATGCTATTAAATGCATCCACAATCCCTTTTGCAACACGGTCACATCGCACAATACCCCCGAAAATATTGATTAAAATAGCTTTTACATTAGGATCTTTTAAAATAATCCTGAATCCATGTTCTACACGGGCTGCATTTGCTGAACCACCTACATCCAGAAAGTTTGCCGGATCGGCCCCGGATAATTTTATTATATCCATTGTAGCCATGGCAAGGCCGGCACCATTGACCATACAACCAACATTCCCATTCAATTTAATAAAGTTTAAATCATATTCGGCAGCTTCAATTTCGGTGGGGTCCTCTTCATTAATATCTCTAAGTTGTTTATACTCAGGATGCCTGAAAATAGCATTGTCTTCAATTACAATTTTGCAATCGGCAGCCAAAATACGATTATCAGATGTTTTAAATACAGGATTAATCTCAAGAAGTGATGCATCAATATTTAAATAGGCATTATATAGTTTTGTAAGGAAAATTTGCATATTGGTAAAAACATCTCCGGATAATCCAAGATTAAAAGCAATTTTCCTTGTCTGATATGGCATTAAACCAACGATTGGATTAATTTCTTCTTTAAATATCAAATTCGGAGTATTAGCAGCAACCTCTTCAATATCCATCCCTCCTCTGGTTGAATATACAATTACGCTTCGGGAAATAGTCCTGTCAAGAAGGATGCTTAAATAAAATTCCTTGATATCTTCAGTTCCGGGATAATAAATACTTTCTTCAATCAATAGTTTCTTTACAATTTTACCTTCAGCACCAGTTTGGTGAGTAATCAATCTCATGCCAATTATTTGACTGGCAAAGTCTCTGACCTCATTGAGCGAACGGGCGATCTTCACTCCTCCCCCTTTACCTCTTCCGCCGGCATGGATCTGCGCCTTAACAGCCCATGAATTGGCACTTGTATTTTTCTGAATTTTCCTGGCTGCCTCTTGTGCTGTTTCCGGAGTATCAGCCATATAACCTTCAGGAACATTTACACCAAATTCTTTCAGAATTTCTTTTCCCTGATATTCATGAATATTCATATATCTGTTTTAAATTATTTAGAGAGATACAGCTGGCCAAAATAATATTTCTTATTCCCTGATCATTAAATAAAAAATGTAAATATAGAGAACAATTTTGTTTTTTTTTAGTTCCTCTATTCCTTTTTGAAAATTTGTAGTGCTTTGTTGATCAGAAATAATATAATAAATTCGCATTTTACGAAATAAAAGGCAGATGAGAAAACTTAATGTTGAGGAATTAAACAGGCTGACAAAAGAAGACTTTAAATTTGCAAAAAAAATATCGTTGATAATAATTCTTGACAATTTACGAAGTCAGAATAATATTGGTTCTATTTTCAGAACTTGTGATGCTTTCCGGGTTGAAAAAATTTATCTCTGTGGTATTACAGCTGTCCCCCCAAATAAGGAGATACATAAAACTGCCTTGGGGGCCACTGAAACAGTAGACTGGGAATACTATAAAAACACTATTGATATTGTACTGAAGCTTAAAAAGGCAGGGATCACAATATTAGCTGCAGAACAAACAGACAAAAGCCTTCTAATTCAAAATTATAAGGTTGAAACAGGAAGAAAATATGCAATAATATTTGGCCATGAAATGAAAGGTGTTGATCAGGAGGTTATTAATGAATGTGATTCTTCAATTGAAATTCCGCAATTTGGAACAAAACACTCATTAAATGTGTCTGTAAGTGCCGGAATAATAATTTGGCATTTTTTTGACAAACAAAAAATAGAGTTTTCTGATATTCTTTAATAATTTTCAAAATATTATCAAAAAAAGAGCGGCATTCAGTTGAATGCCGCTCTTTTTTCAATATAAATTTTATCATTAGTTAACTAATCCTTGAAAAGTACTATTTTCCATGTATTTGCCGAATTCCATATCAACTTTTGCCCTGTTTTTAAGAGATGCATCCATTGAAAATGCGCTTCTAAGATTTTCAAATACCTGCTGATCTCTACCCTGATTAGCTGCTACAACAGCTTTCAGATAATATTTCTTTGCAAATTCCTTATCAACTCTGTTAAGTGTTGCCAATGCACCATCAAAATCTTTCTTTAAGAGTTTAAGAAGAGCTGTATTATATTCATCAGTATTTCCAAGATATCTTGTTGCAGCATCATAATCTCCCTGAATAATTTTAATTATTCCGAGATTATAATTCACAACTGAACCGGCACCGGATGAAGCATTAAATAATTGTTCAGCCTTCTGAATATCTCCAAGCATTAAAGCACATACTCCCAAATTATTGTTAACAATATCATTGTCAACCAATCTTTTGGCTTTTTCGAAGGCTCTTTGTGCATTCGCAGCATCACCCAGCATTATATATACATAACCTTCACTATTGAAAGCTCTGTAACAACCCGGGAACAATTCGCCAGCTTTCTTATAAATAGCCAGTTGTTCTCTAAGATCATCATATAATGTAGCTGTATAAAGTATTTCTTCTAATTTCAGAGAGTTGGGATTTGTTCTCCATGCAGTTCTGAGTTCTGCGTCTGACAATCCGATTAAATTAACATTTACAGTTAGTTTTGATCTTCTGAGCTGGGGCAAAATTTCTTTTGCTAAAACATCATATGCCCTGGAAATATTTTTAATTTCTCTTTCACGAACAACAGGATCAGAATACATTGAAAGAACTCTAAGAATTAATTCTTTGTCAACTATATTGCTCTCTTCAACTAATTTTTTGAATCCTTCCCAGTCTTCAGGTGTATAATTTGCACTAAGGAAATCTCCGGAATCATCTACTTTTAAATTTTTCAATTCTCTTTTAAAATAATTTTCTGCTGTACCCTGACGATTTTTGGCTAATCTGTCATTGAGAGATTCAGGTCCGTCAGGTGAAGCATATGCTGATATTTTTGCCCCCATCAAATCAATTCTTTCATCTGCCTGAGCAGTTTTTATGTAATCAGAAAGTTGCCTGATTTCATCCTTTCTTAATTCACTGTTTCTAACATCGTAGCGATTAATGATATAAAGAATACTTGCTGTATATGAATCAGGGATGATCCTTTGAAACTTATCTGCAACAATTACCGGTTTTGGATCAACCATAACTAATTTTGAACTGGCAATAACACCATCAGCAATAGGATATTCATCCAGTTCAAGTGTTTTACCTTTACGTTCAGCAACTGCTCTAACAACCAGCTTTGATTTCATCATATTTTCATTGAATGGAACACTGCTGGAATAGGAAATATTACCACCGGTAGCAAAATTTACAACCTGATTATTCGCCTGGACTGCTTCACCTTGTAAAATTTTGGTAGCAAATGCAGTTTCACCTGCAGCATATTTCAATACAGGAGTAGCAGTCAGAGTAGCTTTTTTATTGAAATACTTGGCCGGATACTTAACATCAATCTTTAAAGCAACATCATTGCCGCGCTCTTCAAGTACTTCAGGAGTAACCTTATATGTCACTTCAGAGGCCCTGTCCTGCATCTTCTTTAATCCGCCACAACTGCTCATGAGGAATATTGCAATAGCAACAAATACTAAATAATTAAAATTTTTCATAGTACTCTATTTTTTATTTAAAGTTTAATTTGGAATAAATTTCTTTATAATATATGAACTGTACAGGAAACAAATTTAGAAATGTTTTTGATTTAAAAAAAAAAAAAATGAGTGTTTCAAGCGAATTTCTACCAAATTGATACACTTCAACTTATTGTATATATTGTTTCAAATTTTGACAATAAGGTTAACTCATTAAAAATCAGCATACTGACTAATTGATCAATATTTTGGATATTTAATAATTACTAAAAAGTTATTTCTTTATTTTGCTCCAAAATTAGTTAAGTTCAATCAATTTATTGCACACATACAGTGACATTTTAAAGTTTGCATGGTAATCCGGATCACTATTCCATTAAAATTTAAATTAAGACCGTTGGTATTTAATAATAAGGAATAAAATAAAGAAATACTAATTGATTTTAATATGCAGGTATAAAATCCATCTGAAAAAAAGTAAATGCCCACATATCCGCTGTTTCTTCAATAAATTTAGAAACAGGTTTGCCTGCCCCATGACCCGCTTCAGTATCAACTCTGATTAAGACAGGATTTCTTCCTGAATGTTTTTCCTGTAATGTTGCAATATATTTAAATGAATGTGCAGGAACAACCCTGTCGTCATGATCTGCAGTTGTTACTAAAACTGAGGGATATTTTATCCCTTTTTTTATATTATGAAGAGGTGAATATCCATATAAATATTGAAATTGAATAGAATCCTGACTAGAGCCATAGTCAGTTACCCAATATCTTCCAATAGTGAACAAGTGATATCGGAGCATATCCATCACTCCTACTGCCGGTAATGCAACTGCAAACAAATCAGGGCGCTGATTTATTACTGCCCCAACAAGTAAACCACCGTTAGAGCCCCCCTGAATAGCAAGTCGTTTAGGAGAAGTATATTTTTCCTTAATGAGAAATTCAGCAGCAGCTATAAAATCATCAAACACATTTTGTTTGTTTAATATTGTTCCAGCCTTATGCCATTCTTCACCATATTCGCCTCCTCCCCGAATACCGGCAAGAGCATATATCCCCCCATTTTCAAGAAGAATTACATTCCTTACTGAAAACACCGGAGTATAGGTAATATTAAAACCGCCGTAACCATATAATAGAGCAGGACTATTACCATCCGGCTTAAAATCTTTGTGATGAACAATAAACATCGGGATATCAGTGCCATCTTTACTTTTATAAAAAACCTGTTTCGTCTGATAATCCTCTAAATTAAAATCAACCTCCGGTTTATAGTATAATTCTGAGCTATTTTTCTCTACATTATAAACATAAACTTCCTGAGGAATATTAAAAGAAGTAAACGCATAAAAAGCCTCATTTTCATTATCTTTTGAATTAAAGGAAGTTACAGTGCCAATTCCGGGAAGGTCAAGATCATATAAATATTCTCCCCTTTTAGAATATACTTCAATCACACTCCGGGCATCACGGTGATAATGAGCAATAATTTTATCTCCGGCAAAATTACATGATTTTAAAACCTGTGACTTCTTTTCGGCAATGACATCCTTCCAGTTATCTTTTTTCGGATTTTCAATATCTATTTCAATAAGTTTATACATGGGGGCATCAATATTTGTAAGGAAAAAAAGTCGACTGCCATGGTTCCCGACTAAACTGAAGTCATTCTCAAAATCATCAACCAGCTCAATAAAACCTGAATTTTTAATTGAAAGATTTTGAGCTAAAACAGCATTGCCCGTAGTTGATTCATAAACACTAATTATCAGAATCATTTCATCCTCAGTTACCTGGGCACTATAACTTTGGGCTGGTTTGGAAGGATTTTCATAAATTAATAAATCCCCTGATTGGGGGCTTCCAATTCTATGATAAAAAATTTTACTATTTAAATTCTCACCTTTAAGCTCATCTCCCTCAACGGGTTCATTGAACCTGTTATAAAAGAACCCATCTTTATACCATGAAATACTACTGAATTTTATCCATTTTAAATGATCAGGAAGATCTTTTCCCGTTTTTAGATCCCTGACATAAAACTCCCGCCAGTCAGATCCACCCCGGGAAATTCCATAACCAACATATTTATGATTATTTGAAACATTAAAATTTGTTAATGCAACTGTACCCTTATCGGAAAAAGAATTGGGATCGAGAAAAACTTTTCCTTTTTCTTTGATTGATTCGGTTAAATAAAATAAATCCTGATTCTGTAATCCATTGTTGTAAGTATAAAAATAATATCTGCCTTCTTTCCATGGAGCACTCATTCTGGGATAATTATATATCTCCGTAAGTCGTTTATTTATTTTATCCCTGAAAGGTATTTGCTTTAAATAACTAAATGTAAGTTCATTTTGGGCTTTTACCCACCCGGTAGTTTGTTCAGACCTGTCATCTTCAAGCCATCGATATGGATCGGCAATCTCAATTCCAAAATAATTATCAATGGTATTGTCTTTATGTGTTTCAGGATATTTTATCGATTGTTTGATACATGAATATGACAATAATAACATGCTAAACAGGTATAGAAATTTCATCAGAAAATATTTTAGTTATATTATTGTTGTTCACGTCGTTCTGATGGAACCTCCAAATATTTTCATTTTCTTGTTGTGAACGATAATACATGGAGGTTTCATCAGAAAATATTTTTCAGTCTAAATACTTTAATAACAGGCATCAATCCTCTTTTGGCAATAAAACTTTTCTGCTTAATTTGAATTTTCCGGTCTTACTGTCTATATCAATTAATTTTACCTCTATCTCATCTCCAACCTGTAAAACCTCATCCACTGTCCTCAATCGTTTCCAGCTAATTTCAGAAATATGTAACAAACCTTCTGTTTTGGGTAATATTTCAACAAATGCCCCAAACTGAACAATAGATTTTACTTTACCCTGATAAATCTTTCCAACCTCGGGGACTTCTACGATACGGTTTATTCTTATCATAGCTGCATCTATTGCCTCTTTATTTACAGCAGATACATCTACAATACCTTTGCCATTTAGTTCTTCCACCACGATTGTAGTCCCGGTTTCTCTTTGAATTTCCTGAATTACTTTTCCACCCGGGCCAATCAGGGCGCCAATCATTTCTTTTGCGATTTCGATACGTATAATTCTTGGAGCATGTGGTTTATAATCGGCACGAGGCCCAGGCATAACTTTTGTCATAATATCAAGGATATGTAACCTTCCTTTTTTTGCCTGTTGAAGGGCTTCTCCCAGGATCTCATACGACAGGCCTTCTACTTTGATATCCATTTGTGTTGCTGTAATACCATCTTTTGTTCCTGTTACTTTAAAATCCATATCTCCAAGATGGTCTTCATCTCCAAGTATGTCTGATAAGATCATGTATCGTCCGGATTTAGCTTCTGAAATCATTCCCATTGCTATCCCTGAAACCGGTTTTTTTATTTTTATTCCGGCATCCATCAATGCAAGGCTTCCGGCACATACAGTAGCCATGGAAGAGGAACCGTTAGATTCCAGGATATCGGAAACAACCCTTACAGCATAAGGTACTTCATCATCCTCAGGCATAAGCCTTTTAAGTGCCCTATGTGCAAGATTCCCATGTCCGATTTCTCTTCTTGAAACTCCTCTGTTAGGCCTGGCCTCGCCGGTAGAAAAAGCCGGGAAATTATAATGAAGAACAAATTTCTCTGTTCCCTGTATAAGGACCTCATCAATTATTTTTTCATCCAGTTTAGTCCCCAAAGTAACTGAAGTAAGAGATTGCGTTTCTCCTCTGGTGAACAAAGAAGAACCATGAGCAGAAGGCAGATAATCAACTTCACATATAATCTCCCTTATTTCTTCCGATTTGCGTCCGTCAATTCTGTTTTTTGTATTAAGCATAAAATCACGCACGGCATTTTTTTCAATTTCATGATAATACCTTTCAATCATCGCAATATTTAGCTCCTCTTCCGATTTTTCTTCCTTCAATTTCTGAACAAATGCTTCCAGGATTGAACTAAAACCTTCAGTCCGTAAGTGCTTGTCATTTATACCTTTTGCAGCATGATCATAGACTAACTGATACAAGTCGCCCTGCATTCTGTTCTTTAGTTCACCGTCATTTATTTCATGGGAATATTCGCGCTTTGAATTTTTTATCATGTTTGCCAGTTCTTCCTGAGCAAGGCACTGCTGTATAATAGTTTTATGTGCTAATTTTATTGCTTCAAGCAATTCTTCTTCACTCACCTCATTCATTTCTCCTTCAACCATTAGAATATTATCTTTGGTTGCTCCCACCATGATATCAATATCTGAATTTTTAAGCTCTGTAAATGTAGGATTAACAATGAACTCCCCATCTACCCGTCCTATCCTTACCTCTGAAATCGGGCCATTGAAAGGGATATCAGATACTGTTAAAGCCGCAGATGCAGCTAGTCCGGCCAATGCATCAGGCATTATATCACTTTCTGCAGAGATCAGAAAAATATTTACAAATGTTTCAGCGTGATAATCGTCCGGAAAAAGTGGCCTCAATGCCCTGTCGACTAAACGAGATATAAGGATTTCATAATCACTGGGCCTGGCTTCTCTTTTGAGAAAACCTCCGGGAAAACGTCCGGAAGAAGCAAATTTTTCTTTGTATTCAACCGATAAAGGCATAAAATCGACATCCTCAGCCGCCTCCTTTGCAGAAACAACAGTAGCAAGCAACATCGTATTACCCTGTCTGATCAGGGCAGAACCATCAGCCTGCCTGGCTAATTTGCCGGTTTCTATAGTAATAGACCTTCCATTACTATAATCAATTGTTTTTTTGTGGATATTAAACATAAATTATGAAAAATAGTTAATGCTAAAGTATTTATTGTTTACTAAAATACATCCAATAAATCCTTTTTGCCTATGAATGAAAAAAATAAATCGAAATAAAAATCTGTTATAGAGAAATAATTAATTCCGGCCTTAAAATAAAAAAAAGCGCATAGCCCGCAAAAATCAAAAGATATATTCCTTTTTTTTAGTGCGATATCTGCGCCTCCTTTGCGCTTATTAACAATTTAATGACGCAATATTTATATCCATTATTCTTATTTTCTCAGGTTCAAGGACTTTAATAACTTCCTGTAAGCTTCAATATCTTTATCCCTGTAATAATCAAGAAGACTACGTCTTTTACCAACAAGCTTAAGTAATGCACGTTGGGTTCCGTAATCCTTTTTATGGATTTTTAGATGTTCAGTAAGATGATTGATCCTTGTAGTAAAAATAGCGATCTGGGATTCGGGGGAACCAGTATTTTCTTGTGACTTTCCGTACTTTTTAATTATTTCAACTTTACTTTCTGCAGTTAAAACCATTATATATCAGATTTTTAATTGATTTTAAATAAATTTTGAACTGCAAAAGTATTCATTTTTTTTGATTAAACAATACAAGAAAACTAAAATATGTTGTTACTTTTCAAGGTTGGAAACAGTAAAATTATTTTCATCCAGTTTGGAACCAAGTTGGAACTTTTCAATAACCATCTGAGATTTTCGGCTATTTTTCAAATTTTGGATATCCATTTTAAATGCAAAATATTTCCCGTTATTTTGGTTTTTATAATTGTCTATTAGCATAATTTTATGGAAAGTCCCGTCAAGATCATAATATTCCACCTTATAAGTCAGATAACTATTCTTGTCTATATATGATACTTTTTTACTAAAACCATTTTCAACGGCAATATTTTTATCTTTACTTAAAGCTTCAACCTTCCAGCTTGATTTTCCATTTATTTCTTCAGACCCCAGAATTTTATATTCAAAATCATTCATATTTGGTTTACTCATATCTGCATTGCTAAATTCTGATCCCATAAAACTTTTTCCTTTTTCACTACTTACAATTCTTCTTGACTTTCTTAATGAAGGAAGATAAACCCACATATCATCCGGCTCATTTTCATAATCAAAAATCAGCATTCCGGTACCTCTGACATCAGCCGGAGAATTAAATTTTATAAGAGTTTTTATTACTTTTCCAAACTTTTTAGTTGCAACTACTACCTCTCGTTCTCTGACATTTCCGCGCTGATCAAAAATACTCAGCCTGGAAATCATTTCCATAGATTCAAATTCAATAGCAGACAATGCTTTATCGGCAATTAAACGTGCATCCTGGGCAATTAAATTTATAGATAAACTGCTTATCAGGATTAATAAAAAAAATAGATTTTTTCTCATGATATGTGTTTTTTAAATTGATTCAACAGAAATTTATTTTTGTTTTTCTCAAGGAATTCCGGTTTAAATATCATACAGATAGCAGGGACCAGCAAGAGGGCACATAATAGACATAAAAGAAGAGAAAATATGATTAAAAGTCCGAATGCTTTTAATATTGTCAATCCCGAAAAAAATAAAACAGAAAAGCCAATAATAACCGAAAATGCATTGATTGCTATCCCGCGGCCCGTAGTGGACAAAGTGTTTTTTACAGCAGTTTTATAATCACTAATATTAGAAAGGTCAAACTTCAATCTCCAGAAAAAATGTATGATATAATCCACTCCGATACCAATCGCAACTGAAGAAAGAAGAGATGTTGCAATATCAAGATCAAAGCCCACCCAGCCCATTAGTCCAAAATTGCATATCAATGTGAATAAAAGTGGAATTACTCCAAGAAAACCCGCAGTATATGATTTGAAAATAATTCCTAAAAGCAGGGCTATGGCAAGTACAGCAAAAATAAGTGAATATATCTGCCCCCGTACTATGGACTCAGAAAGCTCCTTTTCCATCAGAGACTGCCCGGCCTGTAATTTACAGTATGGATTATCTTTAATCAGGGATTCGATCTTTGAAGTTACTTTTCTGAAAGTTCTAATGTCATTTGCCCGGAATTGCACATTTAATAAGGCTTTTGTATAATTAAAATCAACCAGCTTTTCAAAATCTTCAGGATCCCCGCTCATATTATAAAACTCAATGTATTGGGCTATGGCTTCTCTTGAATCAGGAATAACATCATATAAAGGATCTCCAGGGTCATTCAAAGCCCTGCTGATAGTTCTTACAATAGTTGCGAGAGATAATACATTTCCAGTCTCAGGTATAGATTTTATGTTTTTTTCAAAATCATCCATAGAATGCATTAAGCCGGGATCAAGAATATCACCCTCAAAAAGGACAGAAATATTTTTTGTTCCTCCAAAGTATTTATCAGCTATTTGAGTTGAGATCCTCAAAGGATGTTTTGAAGGCATCATCTTTTCAAGGTTGATGCTTACCTGAAGCCTGAAAATACCAGCTCCAACCAACAAAAGAAACAAAACAGAAACCAAAATAACCCACCGGGGTTTAGTGGTTGTAACCTTCCCTGACCAACTTAGAAATTTACCAATAGCCGTATTTTTTTTCTCCGTTACAATTTTTTTAATATTATTCTTTTTCAAACCGACCAATACTGCAGGAATAAAAAACAGGCTAAGGATAATAGCAAAGGCTATACCCACAGCAGTAACTATTCCCATTTGCTTTGCGGGGACCATAATATGAGCTACAAATCCAAGAACTCCAACTATTGTTGTTAGCGCTGTGAGTATCAAAGGAATATAAAGCACCTGCATAACAGTATTTATTATTTTATTCATGCTCCAGTCAGGGTTATCAGCACCAATTTCCTGATAGCGGGCAATAATATGTATTCCATAATTATTAGCAATAGCTATCATCATAATAGGTATCAATACTGCTATAAGACTATATTCATAACCTAAAAGAGGCATCAGCCCCATGGCAAATAAAGCCGACATTACTACAACGCTAAAAGGAAGAAGTACCCCTCTTATTTCTTTTAAAGAAAGATAGAAGAAAATAAACATGATTATCAATCCCAAAGGGAAAAGAAAAGCCAAATCCCTGATAGCTTTTTTTTGAATTTCTTCGCGTAAATATGGTAATCCGGAAAAATAAACTTTTTCATTTCCGCTATTTTCATCAAGGACTTTATTTATGGACCTGAAAGTCTCTGAATCACTCATATTTTCTTCCGGATTTAATATTATAAGAGTATATCTAAAATCCTCAGATACCAGAAGTTTATAGGCCAAAGGATTATCAATTATCTCCTGACGGAGTTCATCTCTGTCTTCATCAGTTTCAGGAAAGACTCTGACAACCGGATCTACCAGCATCATTCCTTCTTCACCCCGGATATATTTAGTTTCAAAAAGTGAGATAACATCCTTAAACTCCTGCATGCCAACAAAAGTTTTATTTAGATCGCTAATACGCTTTAAGGTTTTTGAACTAAGAATATCATCTGCTTCAATAATTATAAGAACAGGATCAGTCTTACCAAATATCTCTTCTATCTTATCCATATTTATCTTTGCTTCAATACCTTCCGGTAAATATTCCATAAGATTGGGATTGATCCTGGCAAAGCGAAGAGGAATAAGCATCAGAAGAGTAATTACCACAGGCAGCGAAATAGTCCAAAAACGGTATTTTCCAAAAATATCTCTCATAATAATATATATGTTAAATCATTAGTCACCAGACCAGATCCGGAATCCTGCATTTAATTTTCCCTTATCTGTTCACATAAAAAAAATTAAAAACTAACCTTAATTCCGCTAAACACCCCGTTTAAAACTTTCCCTGCTTTATTAAATACGGAATTATCAGGACCTTGCATAATACTAAATCCAAAATACGCTGACATTCCATCGCTAAGGTTCCATGTTAATTTTGAACGGATCAGATATTCTTCAGATGTAAAATCATTGAAAAAAGATATCTCAGTGTTTAAAATTTCATGTATAAATGAACGGTTAAGGGACAAAAGCAATGCATGATTAAATTCTTCCTGCTGGTTAAAAATCTTGCGATTATAAAGACTTATTTCATAATTAATTAATTCCTGTGCATATTGAAGTTGGGAAGCCGGATCATTCGGATCCGGGAGTGCAGGCAAATCGAGTTCTTTGAAGAAAAATGTCCGTTTACCGATATATTGTATGATTGTGTTAAAACCTGCCAAATCACGTTCAATTCCCAATACTCCGAATAAATACGGATTAGGAATGAACATATTATCTTCATAATCATTAGTTAGATTAAGTGCGAATTCAGCTCTTATAATATTTGATAAAACAGGAATTGCAAAATCGAGGCCTATCGCATCTTTTTTAAAAAAATCCGGCTGAAAAGTTATTTTTCTTTCAGGTACTAACTCAATATCCAAAATATCAAAACCATAAAATGGATCATAACCATGAAACCATGAAAAAGAAAAACCAATTTTTGAAAGCTCAAAATTGAGCCGCGCAGCATAGGAGCAATTATTTAATTCTAGAGAAGGCAATTCAGGATCAGTAAAATATGTTCCTTCACCCAAATCAAAGAGTTCATAGCGATAAACGGATGATTTATAGAATGGGATAAGCAAAGCTTCTAATTCTGTCTTGTTTGAAAAGCGATATTTTGAACGAAGCATGAAATTTGATATCATTTGATCATCCTGGTCATATGTTAAGAAAAAATAATCATTTGGATTTATATTGTTTGTGGGATTAAATCCATCCGTTCTTCCCCAGTTCACTATCTGATTTCCTGCGAAAAAATCAAACTTATTCCCTCTATAACCTGCATAAGCTTCCTTGACCTCCATTATCGTTTTATGGTCATTGAAAAACAAACCTTCCCTGATCCTCAGATCAGCAGAAAGAAAGGTTTTTCCTTCTCCCAGTCTGCCTTGCAATGAAAATTCACCAAAAACATTGGTAAAATCATATTCTTTTGAAGCTCCCCAAACAGAGCCTCTGGCATAACCACTAAGAATAAATTCGGAGGATTCTCCTTTATCAGTTAAAGATTTTGTTAATGAAGATTCAAACAAACCCTGGGCATTAACAGTAAAGTATCCGAAAAACAACAGGAAATAAAAAAAGTAATTCTTTTTCATTTGAAAATTATTAATATTTATATTCAGATTTTGGATATAATTTTTACAGACAAATTCAAAATCAAATGTAAAGAAGAGAGTTAAAAATTTGGTTAAACTTTTAAAGCCTGGACAAAGAAAAGAGGTTCGAATTTTAAAATAGAAAAGTTTGAACCAAAAAAATAGCGTTTTGAATTGAAAAATTTATAATACAGATACAATAAGGCTAATTTCAAACATCTAAATTGTCTGTATTACTTTTTTAAACTTTTTTTATATTCCAATGGAGTTTGCCTGGTCATTTTTTTAAATACGGTAAAAAAAGAAGATTTACTGCTAAATCCACATTCATAACCAATAGCTTCAATTGAAAAGAGACTTTTAGGATCAGCAAGTTTTTCCTTCACAGCTTTAATCCTGTATTCATTTACAAACTGAAAAAAATTTTTCCCAATTTCAGTATTTAATACTTCAGTAATATAATGCTTTTGAATTCCTAACTTTTCAGATAATATATTCATACTTAAATCCGGGTCCAGATAAGGCCTTTCATTATGAAAATAATTGATGATCTTATTTTTAATAACACTTTTTCGTGCTGGTGAAAGAAGTGATTGTTTATAACGTTCATCGCTTTCATCTCCATTCTGCTTAAAAATAATTCCTTGTTGTAAGCCATAAAAACCTAATATGTAAATAAGTAAAAGGAGTGCAGAGTAGTTATAAATATGCGGTAAAGGAAAATTTATATGGAAAACAATTGATAATATTCCGGTCGCTACTGCTAAAACACAATAAGTATTATAAAAAATAACAATAAACAATAACCATCCCAATTTTTGTGCATCTTCTATATTTGAATACTCATTTTTAAGAGTCCGGCGATACAGGATAACCATGACAACACTGGAAAAGTTATAGATTACCCATGAAAGTACTGAAGCAATGGCAAAAAGATAACGGTACCACAGGGAAGAATCAGGGCTGAAGTAGGTAAGTAAAGTATATGGTTCCTTAATAATATATGCCAGAACTTCAAAAAATACAAAAGGGATAAGATGTAATAGCTGAATATATTTAAGTTTAAATCTTTCCTTAATTAAAGAATTTACATATAAATAAAAAGCCGGATTTATTAAAAGGAAGGAACTGGAAAGCAAAGGATTTCCAAATAATTTATAATCAAGGGCACAGGTTAAAAATTCTATTGCAAGCAGAAATAACCAGGCAATAAGAATTTTATCAGAATCACTCCTGTTTCTTTTAGTTAACATTATAATTGAAGCAAAAAGTCCCTGAGAAAATCCGACCCATGCAATAGTTTCCATCACCATAATTAAAACAGCTGTATATGAATATTAAAGCTTAAAGCTTTAAATATAATAAAAAACAAGAACTAATTCCAGGGATTTAAGCAGATTTATCAGTTTTACTGATCCTTCATAATTATTCTTTGCCCTATAAGACATTCAATACATTTTGTCTGTCTGCAATAATTATTTGTAAGGTGTATCAACCCTTGCGAATCAAAAGCATTATCAGGCCCGAATCCAAGTTTTTTCCAGGAGGCTGTTACATTATTTTTTTCCGGAGCTAACTCTTCATAAAAACGCAAAACCCTGTCCTGCAATTCATATCTCATTCTAAATCTGCCATAACTAAATAAAACAGGTAAAACTGCATTAATAATAATGAGCATTATACTATCATCACCCATTCTGTAATTCTTTTTATTCTTTATATTCCCAAATAATTTATGATTCTCCCAATATTTTTCGGTATTGACTTTAAAAATATTCTTTAATTTTAAAATTTCTTTACACTCGGTAATTAAAGCAAATAATGGGAAACTACTGATAACCATATTTGCAAACTGTGATATTCTTACAGTTGGGAAATTGGCCGGCCTTAATCTCATGAATTTCCATGAATGATCATGAAGAACCCTGGGAGGAAGAATTTTTCTTAAACTTTTATATTCCTTATGCAGAGTATCATAATATTTATCCCCGGATATTTTATCTTCCAAAAAGCCTGCATGACCGAACAAAATAGCATTAATAATATCAGGATTATTTCTGTATTTCAAAAGAATTTTTAATGGAACAGTTTCTGCCAAAATACTAAAAGGGACCGAATTAATTTTAAATCCGAAACTTCGTGCAAGGAACCTATAAAATGTTTCTTCCCAGTCAAATTTATTTGACTCAAGAACATTATTCACCTGATTGACTTTATACTCCAGTCGTGAAATCATCATTTTAGTAATCCAGTCCCTGAAAAACACTCTATTTATATTTTCAAGCTTATTATAACAATGAATTTCAGTATTGCTTAAAATTAATTTATGATATTTCTCCAGATGCCTGTGTATTAATTTGATCTGAATGACAGGAATTTTCTCTCCGTTTATTCTAAAAACATCACAGTCATATTCCAATACTACATGCAGAATTATACTGTCATACGATGGGTCACTGTCATGTCCATGCCTGAACCAATCAGAAGCTTTCAGGTGTATTTCAACATTGCCGGCCCAGATAGTACTTCCAATTTTTATACGTGCATTAAAAAAGTCAGGGCCTGAATATTTATTATGTTCACCGGGGTCAGATATAATTAATTTTTCATTACAATATTCTAAATTATCGTGATGAAAAAGACTATATTTCCATGCAAATTGAAGATACTCTTCAGATATTTTAATCATCAGTTCAATCCATTAAACATTTTTATTTTCATAACCTGTATTAATGGAAAAAACTCTGACTAATCGTCTTTTTGGAGGTATTTATTTAAAGAATTTTTTTTATTTTGAGCTGTTTTTTCATTTGATTTTGCAGCTCAATTGCTTTTTCTCTCGCTTTTTGCCCGAACTTATTAGTAATATCGGCATATATTATATGTCTGCTTACATTAACAAGAATTCCGCATTTTTCATTCATCCCATTTTCTGAAACATCTATCAAACTGCCACCCTGACTGCCAATTCCGGGTATCAGAAGAAAGTGTCCCGGAATTATTTCACGAATTTTTCTAATTTGTCCAGGCCTGGTAGCACCGGCAACATACATGATATTATCGGTATTTCCCCATTCTTTGGATTTTTGAATTACATGTTCAAACAAATAATTATTCGAATTTCCGGTTTTGACCAACTGAAAATCTTCTGCTCCCTGATTTGATGTAAGTGCCAATAATATTATCCATTTACCCTGATAATCAAGAAAAGGTGATACACTATCTTTACCCATATATGGATTAATTGTAATTGCATCAAAATCAAGATTATGAAAAAATGCATTTGCATACATTTTTGCAGTATTGCCAATATCTCCTCGTTTAGCATCTGCAATAAGAAATAAATCAGGATATTGGTCTTTTAAAAAACTTACGGTAAGTTCCATATTTATCCATCCTGCTGCTCCCAATGCTTCATAAAAAGCCACATTTATTTTATATGCAACTGCTAAATCAGCTGTTGCCTGTATTATTTTTTTATTAAATTCAAAAAGAGGATATTCAGTTTCCAGAAGAAATTTTGGGATCTTATTATGATCGGTATCAAGGCCGACACATAAATACGTTGCCTTTTTCCGGATCTGTTCAAACAACTGATTTGAATTCATCAGACAATTATTTATTTAAAAGACAGAATATTAAATACCGGTTTCTTTAAGTTTTTCAGCATTTTCAGCTATCTGAAGCTGGGAGATTATGTCACCTATCTCTCCATCCAATATAACGGGAAGATTATAAATTGTCAGATTAATCCTGTGATCAGTCATCCTTCCCTGAGGATAATTATAGGTCCTGATTTTGGCAGATCTGTCCCCAGTAGAAACCATTGTCTTTCTCTTCAAAGCAATTTTATCCATTCGTTTCTGATATTCAAGATTATAAAGTCTTGTACGAAGTTCTTTCAGTGCTTTTTCATAGTTTTTTATCTGGGATTTTTCGTCCTGACATGAAACAACAATTCCGCTGGGAATATGTGTAAGCCTGACAGCCGAATAGGTTGTGTTAACAGACTGGCCACCCGGGCCCGAAGAACAGAAAGTATCTTTTCTTATCTCTTCAGACTTAAGGTCAACATCAAACTCATCAGCTTCAGGAAGTACTACCACTGATGCTGCTGAAGTATGCACCCTGCCCTGGGCTTCAGTCTGCGGGACCCTTTGAACCCTGTGTACACCCGATTCATACTTCATTATACCATAAACTCCCTCACCGGAAATATGCATAATAATCTCCTTGAAACCTCCGGCAGTTCCTTCTGAAACATAACTTATCTCATATTTCCATCCTTTTGTTTCAAAAAACTTTGAATACATCCTAAAAAGATCGCCTGCAAAAATGCTTGCTTCATCACCACCTGTTCCGGCCCTGATTTCAACTACTGCATTTTTATCATCTTCAGGATCTGCCGGCAATAATAAAATCTTGATTTCCTCTTCGAGCGGGTCCGTTTGAACTTCCAATTCATCCAGCTCTGCTTTTGCCATTTCACGCAACTCCTCATCTTTCTCTGTTTGGAGTATATCCTTTGCTGAATCTATATTGCTAATCAGATTTTTATATTTCTTATACTGTTCAATAATAGGTTCAAGCTGCCGGAATTCCTTATTTAACCGGATATATCTCTTCATATCCGAAGTCACATTAGAATCGGCAATAAGTAAGGATACTTCATCATATCTTTCTTTAATACCTTCCAGTTTTTCCAATAAAAGCTTATTACTCATGTGTCTTTAAATATGAATACAAAATTACTATAAAAAATGAAAAAATATCAGTAATAAAATGTTCCGTTTATGGTTTGAATTGTTAGTTTTTTACCTGAATAAGCCTCACAATGACCTATAATTTTTGCTTCAACATGATACTTTGCAGCAATTTTAATTATTTCATTTGCAATTTCAGGGGGAACATATAACTCAAAACGATGTCCCATATTAAAAACCTTATACATCTCTTCCCATGAGGTTCCGGAATTTTCCTGAATAATCCGGAAAAGCAAAGGAGTTTCAAACAAATTATCCTTAATAATGTGCAAATTATTTATAAAGTTCAATACTTTTGTTTGTGCCCCTCCGCTGCAATGGATCATTCCATGGATACTGCCCTTATAAGCTTCAAGAACTTCCTTTACAACAGGGGCATATGTCCGGGTTGGGGATAACAAAAGCTTACCAGCCGTCAATCCACACTCTTCCATGAAATCAGTAAGTTTTAAGTTCCCCGAATAAACAAGATCTTTCGGAAGATCTGTATCATAACTTTCAGGATATTTTTGAGCCAGGTATGAAGAAAAAATATCATGCCTTGCAGAAGTCAGTCCATTGCTTCCAATACCTCCGTTATATTCATCCTCATAATCCGCCTTACCAAAAGAAGATAGCCCTACAATAAGATCTCCCGGAGAAATTTTATTTTCGATAACATCAGCTCTTTTCATGCGTGCGCATACAGTTGAATCAACAATAATTGTTCTTACAAGATCACCGATATCAGCGGTTTCTCCTCCTGTTGAGTAAATCTTTATACCATAAGATCGAAGTTTTTCGAGAACTTCTTCAGTTCCATTTATAATTGCTTTTATTACCTCACCGGGTATTTTCCCTTTATTCCTTCCAATAGTAGAGGAAAGTAAAATATGATCAACAGCACCGACACAAATAAGATCATCCAGGTTCATGACTATTGCGTCCTGGGCAATCCCTTTCCATACAGACATGTCTCCAGTTTCTTTCCAATAAACATATGCAAGGGAGGATTTTGTTCCGGCACCATCGGCATGCATTACAATGCAATATTCAGGACCGGATGAAAGAAAATCAGGTATAATCTTGCAAAAGGCATTAGGGAACAAACCTTTATCAATATTTTTAATTGCATTATGAACATCCTCTTTACGGGATGATACGCCACGAAGTGAATAACGGGGTTCATCAGACATTTTAAAAAATTTTTATGTTCCCAAAGATAACAAGACCTGATAATGCATACAAGTAAACCTTAAGATAAAAGGCAGGCCCAAAGGCCCGTACTGAAAATTTTTAGTTTATAATTTCAATAAAACAGAGATGGATCGTTTTTAAATTTCCGGTTTTCATCTAAAGTCTGTCCTCAATACTTTAAATTCAGTTCTTCTGTTTACCTGATGTGCTTTTTCCTGTTGTTCGGTCGAAGGCAGAGAATTAATAAAAGATTCTGTCAAAGTTTGTCCTGTTTTCAGGAAATTATATTCCTGAGTAGTTTTTTCATCGACTACCTTTGGTACTGATTCCCCATATCCTTTTGCCTGAAGCCTTTCAGGGGCAATTCCTTTTAATATCAGATAATCAACAACGGATTGTGCCCTTCGTTGGGAAAGTACCATATTGTCCTCGTCTGTTCCTCTGGAGTCAGTATGTGACATAAGTTCAATTGTAACATTAGGATTGTCATTCAGGGTTTCAACTAATTTATCCAAAGAAACCATAGATTCCGGCCTTAAATCCCAACGGGCAAAATCATAAAATATATTAGGAAGTTCGATAACCTGATCAATTGCTGCAAGATAAATTATAGTTTGAAAATCTGTACTTTTTTCAAGTTCTTTTGTTGATTCTTTTTCTTTACCACTAAGATATCCGTCATGTGATGCCACAAATACATAATCTGTATTTGGATTCAGGGAAAAGCGAAAAGTTCCTTCATCTCCGGTAATTGTTTCAAGGGTTATACCATCACTTCCAATTGACTTAACAGTGGCACCCTGAATAACCTGATTTGTCTTTTCATCCCTGACAATACCGGAAATACTGAATACTAAAGGAGGCAGATAAAATGAATAAATTTCATCGTTGCCCCTGCCTTTTCTGTTTGAAGAGAAAAACCCCCTTTCAGTTTCATGTTCAAAAACTATCCCAAAATCATCAGATGACGAATTAACGGGGGCACGCATATTTTCAACACTCCAGCGCCCTGATTCCATTTGTACTGCTTTATGAATATCAAGGCCGCCAAGTCCGGTATGTCCGTCTGAGCTGAAATATAAAGCGCCGTCAAAATGAACATATGGAAACATTTCATCACCTGGTGTATTTATATCATCACCCAGATTTTTTGGTGAACTCCATTCTGCCCCTTCATTTTCACGGCTTATTTTCCAGATATCTTTTCCACCAAAACCACCCGGCATATCTGATACAAAATATAATGTAAGATTATCCGGGCTTATTGCCGGATGAGCAACTACAATACTATCATCCGCTATTTTAATCTTTTGAGGTTTTGACCAGTCGAACCCTTTCTTGGTAGCAAAAAATATCTGACATCCAAGTTTTTCATTTTTACCCTTAGGACATCTTGTAAAATAAAGTGTATTAAAATCATGGGACACATTAGGAGTTCCATCATCATATTCCGAACTCAGGTCACCTCCAATGGGGACCGGGACACTCCATTTGCCCTTCCTGTCCATTCGGGAAATAAAAATATCAGTAAAATTTTCACCGGTTGCCCCATGAATTGCCTTACCAGTTGCAGCATCACGGTTAGATGCAAACAATACAGTAAAATAATCATCTTCGGAAAAAGCAGGACTAAAATCTCTTTGCCTTGAATTGAAGAATCTCATCTCTTCGACAACATAATTTGTTGGATTTTCAATCCATTGAACGGCTAATTGACAGGAACGAAGGCCAGTCTCTCCGCGTGGATCATCAGGAACTAATTCT
>CAZLXM010000059.1:0-23855 GCA_964563105.1 uncultured Bacteroidaceae bacterium | reverse complement strand
TCATCAGAAAATATTTTAGTTATATTATTGTTGTTCACGTCGTTCTGATGGAACCCTCAAATATTTTCATTTTCTTGTTGTGAACGATAGTACATGGAAATTTCATCAGAAAATAATTTATTTATGTTATTGTGAAAAAAGGTTTCCAAATGAAGCCGCCAAATATCATTGTTCTCTTTTGTGAGCGATAATTTATGGGGATTTCATCAGGAAATATTTTAACTGGCCAAATTTAATTTGGCTGAAATTGATAATTTTGCCCTTTTCAGAATTAACTGTATTAACCAACTCTAATTTCTTTCCAAACCATAATTTAATATGCTTTTTAATTATATTGGAAAAGTGCTTAAAATCCTTCTAATGTCATTTTCCTTAAAAGGATGGAAATACGTTTATTCCGTTTAATTTTTTCTTTCTATTTTATATTATGATAAAAGTTAATCAGGGTTCAAGTATAACCGGATTAAACACCTCCATTACTACACCTCTGTCTCTTACAGCAAGGGTATCTTTAGCAAAATATGTATTACCGTTTGAAGTCAACTGGTAATTAATAAATATTGCATTGTGATTAGATCCGCCCCATGATTCTGCATTTTTTTCAAATTTTCCGCCTCCTGTTATAGTATGTTCTGAATCTATCGCTTCTGTAATAATACAGGTACCATCATTTGCAAATGTGAGATTCATCTTAAAGGGCCCTGTAATAATTGAGGAGCGCAAAATTCCGGTTACAGTAACGGTATTCTTATTGATTGTAACCAGGCTCCATATTTCATTTTTTTCAGGATATCTATCCCGGTATGTTGTTCTTTCAATGATATTAGAAGATGCGTCCTTAACAGTACTTTCACCTCTGTGAAGATATTTACCATGATAAGGGTTAATAAATTTAACCGCAAACATTGTGAAGTTTTTTGGAGTTATGATCCAATCACCAGCCGACCGTGGATCAGGATTAGATTTTTCACTTTTCCCCTGAAGTACCGTATCAATATTTACTGCATTTATTATTCGCATTGGAATAACATAGCTCAGTTTTGTTGATAATGTATCATTGAAAAATTCATTTTTTAGCTGTACTTCCACTCCAGCATTTACTTTACCGGGTGGTATTGTTATTTGATTAGTGGCAATGGTATAATAAGATGAAGGCATTAGACGAATAGTATCGCCAGTTGAGGAAAATTTAATATTATCACAAAGATTTGGAGCAAGTTCAACATTGAATATTCTATTTTGAGTGTTTTTATAAACACCACCCATGGCGACAGATATCAAAAACTTCCCCTCATTATCTATTTCATTAGGATAAATATAATCTCCCAATATAATGGTCCTTACCGGGTACTGGTATGGGAAATATCCTGCAGTATAAATATAATCGTCAAACTCTATGTTTGCATTTTTACAAGCGACCAGTCCGGTAGCTAAAATTAATATTATTAATAATTTCTTCATATCTTATAAAATAGTATTAGCTATATTACTAAGTAAAATTACCAGCCTGGATTTTGTTCCAAGGCAGGGAATTTTAGTACTTCATTATATGGCAAAGGCCCGTAGTGCATATAATCATTATTATACAAACGATCCTCAACCTTCACATAATTATATACTGTGCCTTCATTGTTGATATTTACACCCATTGCAGGTACAGTCAAGTCTGCTTTCCATCTGCGAAGATCCCAGAAACGAAATCCTTCAAAACAAAGCTCAAGTCTTCTTTCGTTTCTTATTAATGTTCTCATATCGTTTTTGTTATCGATAGAATTAAGATAGAGATCAGGCTGAGATATTCCGGCGCGTTTACGGATTGCACCGATTACATCGCGTGCTGAAAAGCTAAACGAGCCTGTTCCATCAGGCCCCCATGCTTCATTTGCAGCTTCAGCATAAATAAGATATAATTCTGTGTACCTTATCCTTGCATCATAATGTTTTTTAGTATTTACAGAAACAGGGTTCATATTCACATCTTCCCTGAGAAGCTTTTTTAAATAATAACCTGTTCTTGTTGAAGTTTCAAGTGAATCTTTGGCATTAGTCCCTCCGCCAATTCCTGTCTTTATTGTTACATTTGAAATTTTGTTGCCATTATAACAAATGTATAGCGACAATCTGGGATCACGATTAATATATGGGTCAGCCTGATTATATTGGCTTAATTGGTGATCAATAGGGTAGCCATTTGTCATTGGAAATGCATCAACAAGATTTTGTGTTGGATTAATTCTTGCCAACCCAAATAAAGAAGGAGGATAATTTGCAGACTCTCTTACATTATTAGTGTAAACATAACCTCTCCACAACATTTCATCCTGATCTTTCCCGGCGACAATGTTTAATACATCCACAAATTGCTGTAAATAATATTTGTGCCCATTAGGATCCAAACCTCCTATTCCGCCTTTAAGATCCAAAACATTACCAGAATATTCTGCAGCTTTTGTCCATAAAAGATTATCATTCGAGGGATTAAATGCAGGACTGGCAGCCAGTAAGGCCACACGGGCTTTCATTGCCTTAGCTATTCGTCCGCTCATATTTTGATTCTGACGGCTGCCAAAAACCAGGTTATAATCTGTGACTGTATAAGTCTGATATCCGGAAGGGAGTTGGCTTGCATCTGATATATCCTTGTAGTCATTCATGGTAAGAATAGATAGGGCCAGATCAAGATCAGCATATATATCCGCTATAGATTCATTAAATGTTGCCCTTGGGATATTAAAGTTGTCAGTTGGTTCAATAAATTTATTATAAAGAGGTATCCCCATACTGGCATTGCCAAATGTATATAACAAATGATATTTAAAAAGTGCCCTCAGGGCATAAGCTTCACCTTTTAGCCGTTTAGAATACAATTCAGTAAGCGTAGGACTAGTGATCTTCCATGTAACTTTATCTACGAAAGTAAGGAATTTATTAATGTATAGGATCGCTAGTAAATTATTATCCCAATTGCTTACAGGGTTATAAATTGCTGACCATTCGCCTGTAGCCATGCGAAGAAAGCTGTCAAATTTGTTATTGGTTACGGCGTCATCTGTTGCAACATCACTGACACCCAGGCTATTAACCGGCATTCTTACGTATGCAGAACTTAAAACTCCCTGAGCATATTCCGGATCTTCAACTTTATTAATTCTGTCAAAAGTTTGGTGAAAATCCTGCTCCGGACTAAATATTTCACATCCGGCAATGGATATCAGGATAATTACCAATAAAAATAATATTTTATATAATCTCATGATCTTATGTTATTTAATTAAAATACTGTTTTTAAACCTATTGAAAATGAACGATAATAAGGTTCAGCTCCAATAGCTAATTCCATGATATCCTTATTCCTGGCAATCATTAACAGATTGTATCCATTAACAAAGAGTTTGAGGTTCTTCATTTTGGCATTTCTGACAATTGATCCGGGCATATCATATGTAAGCTGAATGGCATCAATTGTCAGATTATTTGCATTGTAAAGCCAGAAAGTTGAGCTTCTATAATTATTTGAACTTGCAAGCGAAGTCAGCCTGGGAAAAGTTGCAGTGGCTCTCGTTGCCGGAGTCCAGCGGTTTAAAATAAATTCTGAATACTTATCTGTACCATCAACCCAATAGTAATCATTGCTCAACATCCCATCAGCACCAATACGACCTGAGGCCCTGGTGAATAAAGTGAAGTTTTTATATACTATTTTAAGATTAAGCCCAAAAGAATATGGAGAATCAGAACGCCCTATTTGTATCTGATCATCTGAATCTACAATATTGTCATTGTTTTGGTCCTTATATTTCAGGTCACCTGGTTTAACACCACCGAAAGCTGACAGAGGAGAATTTCTTATGTCATTATCATCTGAATAAAATCCATTGTCAACCAATCCGAAAATAGCAGCAAGTGGTTTACCTTTCCGGTATTGGTAATCATAAGTGAAAATTTCATCTCTTTTAATTACTTTGGTAGTAGCATATAAAAAGTTAGTACCAAAGCTAAAATCAATATCTCCCACTTTCTTGTTTAAAGTAATACCAAGTTCAGCTCCACGAAAGGCATTTATTCCGAAATTATCATAGGGGATAAAATCTAAATAAAAGCTTGGATAAATAGTTGAAGCTCTTGTTATCATGTCATAGTATCGGTTTGTGAAAACATTCGCGTCAACTGAAAGTAATTTATTAAAAAATACTCCTTCTATTCCAAAGTTAAGATCTTTGCGTTTTTCCCATGACAAATTTGGGTTTGGACCGTAACGTGCCCTCGTTCCTACATTATACCAGCTTGTTTCAAACCAGTACCAGGTACCTGTCCGGTAAACAACATCTTCCCAAAAATAATATCCCCCAATTCCTTCATCAGTGCATATATCGCTGACAGAAAACCGTAATTTCAGGAAATCAATTGCTGATATCGATGACATGAAACCTTCCCTGCTTAAGATCCATGCAGCCCCCAGGGAAGGGGAAAATCCCAGCCGGGTACTTTTAGGTAATTTAACTGAATTTGCATAAGTGCTGCTAAAATCTATCATATATTTTTTTCTGAACGAATAATTCAATCTAAGTCCCAGGTTAGAGTTTTTAGCTGCCTGAAGATTTCCTTCCCAGTTATAAGTATTACCATACAACAATAATGCTCCTGCAAGGTTATGATTTTCGCCAAAAGTCCTGTCATAATCGAACATGCCATAAAAGCCAAATCTTCTGGTGTAATATCCATTTAGCACATTCTGAATACCCGGTCTGGCATCAGCCCCATACTTAGTTAAATTTGTTATTTTATTATCCGAAGCAAGCCATGTGGGCAGATAAGTTGCATAGTTGTTTTGAATACTCTGATCGAATGAGGTGTAAAAGTCAAAACTGAGGTTTGTATGAAATCCCAAACCCTTAACAAAATTATCAAGATTGAAATCTACCCTGTTATTCAGTGAAAAAGTACGCTTAATATTCGTGTTAGTTCCACCTGAGTAGCTACTTGCTATGGCATTTGTTTGATAAGTTGAGGTTCCCCCAAGTAAATACTTTCCCTCAACATCATTTTTACGGCCTAATAATAATGCATTATCCGGATCAATAAGATTTATCGGGATTAATGGAGAAAACAGGTTAGGCCTCATGGTTGCAGCACTACTCCAGTAATTAGCGCCTGTCGGGCCTTTTGTATTATCAAATATACCCACAACATCAATAGCAGTTGTTATCCAGTCGATAATTTTAAGATCAACATTAGCTCTGACGTTAAACCGGTCTCTTTTACTATTAGCCCCTTCTCCAAAGTTCAGTAAGGTTCCTTCCTGATCCCATCCAATATTAGTATAGTATTGAGCATTTTCATTACCACCAGATAATTCAGTAACTATTGACCAATACGGTTTGAAAGGTTTGAGATAATTATCAGAATACCAATCAACAGAGGGATAACGATATTCATTTCCTGTTGTATAATTGTCAATATCTGTCTGGCTGTATAATGCTGATAATCCATCATTAAGCCTTGCTTCGTTGAAAAGTTTCATATATTCGGCAGATCCGAGATATTTTGGTAATGCTCTTGGTTGTAAAATTCCATAATTACCAGTTACATTGACTTTTCTTTTAAAAGCTTCCCCTCTTTTAGTAGTTACCAGGATTACGCCATTTGCTGCTGCGCTTCCATAAAGCAATGATGAATTCAAATCTTTTAAAACTGTAACCTGTTCAACTTCCGACATTTTAATTGAGGAAATATCTCTTGGCAGTCCGTCAACTATCGTAAGGGCTGTACCATAGTTTCTTATACTGCCACTATGATAAAGGCCGGGAATTTGTCTTGAAATAGCTTCGGCTATACTCTGGTTATAATCAAATTCAACCAGGTCTTTTGCATTAAAAGTGCTTACTGCATTGACCAGATCACCTCTTTTCTTTTTTCCGAAAGCAATATTTGCCAAATCTTTTTCTCCATATTTTAAGGGTGAAGTTTTCAATGTAAATTCTGCAAGGCTGATATATTCTGAAGGCTGGATTAAACGAGATTCATAATCAGCAGCCTCAATCAGGAGATTACTTCGGTCCGGGACAGACAATGAAAACTTTCCGGAAGCATCTGTTATGGCATACACTGCCCCACCATCGCCATAAACGATTGCCCCTCTAATCGGAGAGCCGTTTTCATCTTTTACAAAAGATTCTATGATTCTTATTTTCTTCTCTTCTTCTTTAGCTTTTTGAGAATAAATTTTTAAAGGGGAAAGCAATGCCAGTAAGAGAAGGAGGAATAATATTTTGATATATGTATTATTCATATTATATAAATTAAATTGTTTTTCATGAACTACCATCCGGGATTTTGATAAAATCCGGGATACATTTTAGTCAGGGTTTCTGCAATAGGTAACCAGTTATGTTTTTTACCGGCAACTCTTATTGTATGAGTTTTTCTAACAATATTTGTAGGTTTCCCATCAGTCCCCCGGTCAAAGTCAATTATAGTTTTATCAATTTCAACTGTATTCAGGTTCCATCTGCGTAAATCATGAAAACGGTTGAGGTCCCATGCAAGTTCTATACGTCTTTCCTGTCTCAGGTCTTCCATAAAAATTTCCTTTGAAGCAGTATAAGTTGGTGTTAGATCAGGAAGTTGTGCCCGGTTTCTTATTACATTTACTGCTTCTTCAGCGCTAAGATTGCCCGTAAATCTACTTTGAGGTGTGCCATAGCCATTTACAACAGCTTCAGCATAGAGAAGATATACATCTGCAAGCCTCATGTGTGGGATGTAAGCTGAAAAAGCATTGTTTTTATTGTCCCAGATATTACAACCGGTTGGTACCCATCTTTTCATGAAATATCCTGTCGGACTTCCCAGTTGTCCTCCTCTGTGCCGACCGCCATTGTATAGCCGGGCAAACTGGTCAATACCTGCCAGTGTAGAATAAGCTATCATTGATCCGTCATATACAATATCTTTATAAAAGCGGGGTTCACGGTTAGTCCAGGGGTCATTTTCATCGTAACCTGAATTAGGGTCAGTAATAGGCAAGCCATTTGCCATGTAATAGGCGTTTACGAAATTTTCTGTAGGTGTTTCAGGTACAGTATTAACAATCTGCATTTCATAAATATTATAGTTCCCCTCAAATATATATAGTACGTCACCCACTACTTTTACATTTGGGTTCAGGATTACTTCATCTCCTCCAGACTGCAGGTTGAAACCCGGAGAATCAACCCAGAAGTTATCTGTCCAGCTTTCCCAACTTTGGAGTTTAAAAATACTACCGGGTGAATTGGATGCATCAATAGTTTCGGCAAGTGCTGCAGCTGCCTGTTTACACAGGTCTGCATCATATGCAGATGTTCCGGTTACCTCTTCATTCATCATTGGGCTTGCGGCGTATATAAGTGTTTTACCAAGGTATGATAATGCCATGATTTTTGAAATACGTTTACGATTATTTCCAAGGGTAGCTTTACCGGCATTTGTCTGGTCCCAGTCAAGGGGTAGAATATCTGCAGCAGCCCTGAAATCCGCAGCAACTTTTAAAGCGGTTTCCCTGAAAGAAGTCCTGGGAAATTTCATTTCATCAGTTGCTGCCAGGGCTACATCCAGATATGGCATTCCGCCCCACCATGTTATAAGCTGAAAATAGAAATAAGCACGGAAAAATAAGGCTTGCCCTTTTAAAAGATTTTTTTCCTCCAGAGTGCCATTAAAAAATATATCAATTTTGTTGAGGGCAATATTGGCCTTCCTTATTGCATACCATGAGACGGGCCAGAGGCGTAAAGCTAAATTCTCAGCCTGAGTTATACCAAGACTGACTACGGTTGAATAATCCAGCCATGGGCTTATACTCCAGTAATTCCCCAGGTCACAGGGAAGAGGCCCGGTACAGGCGAGTGATTCATCTGCATAATTAACTCTGCATTGACCACCCGATATTCCATACGCGGGGATTGCATTATATAATTCCTCAATCCATCCCTGAAAGCTTCTGAAGTCCCCAAACACTTCCTTATCTGTAAATGTAGATTCAGGAGCTTTATCAAGGTATTCTTCACAAGAAGACAAAATTAATCCACCGGTGAAAATTATTATTAATTTTAATATAAATCTATTATTTAAATTTTTCATAATTACAGTTTATTAAAATTAAAAAGTTAAATCTATACCTATGTTAACACGTTTAACCGAAGGATAAGTCCCTTCAGCAGCACCGCCTCCAAGAAATGAACCTTCTCTGTCGTCAAGCATGCGTGACCAGAAATAAAGATTATTTCCATTAATATAAACTCTCAGTTTATCTATTCCTGTACCCTTATTAATAATATTTTGAGGAAAAGTATAAGAAATCTCTGCAGTTTTAATTCTCCAGTAGGAACCATCAAACAACCAGTAATCACCGAGCTGACCTCCTCCTGTTCTCCATTTTGGCATAAAAGATGTTGCGTCCGGATTGTCTTTGGACCAATAGTCTCTCATGTGTATAAACCATACATTCAGGCGATTACTAAAGTTTGATAAATTCTGATAACGCATTACATTGGTTACACCATAAAATTGGATCATTGCACTGAAGCCTTTATAATTGGCCCCTAAAGTATAATTAAAGGTGTTTTGTGGAATATCAGAAAATCCAATTGGTACGGTATCTTCTGCTTTAATTATGCCGTCTGCATTATAGTCAAGGATATTCCAGAAGCCGGGCATTTTCAACAAATCATTTGTTTCCATAGGGACACTAGCATAGATATCATCCCATGTATTGTAACGATTAGCCCTTATTTGTGAACGTGTCTGATTTATGGTATGACCTGCCGCTTTACGATAATCTTCAAGAAGTTCCGGATCATCCTTAAAAATGACCTCGTTATTTGTATGTGTTGCTGCTATGGCCGCCCAAAAATGAAAAGCGGTCTGGGTTCTTTTTTCGTATCTCAATTCAACTTCATGTCCTCTTGATTTAACCTGGCCAATGTTGGAGGGAGGCATGGCACCGCCAAAGTAAGCTGGAACAGACCTTAAAGATCCTGCCAGTAATATATCTTTCCGGTTTTCTGTAAAGTAATCATAATTGAGTGAAATTGAATTATTTAATAATCCCATTTCCAGGCCAATATTGTTCTTAATCGCTACTTCCCAATGAATGTTTGGATTACCGATGGAAGTTTGTTTAAAGTGTGTGTATGGGCTTAAATCAAGATCTTGGGTATTCATCCTGGTACCTCCGCCATATGCATAGATATCGGAATATAGCCATCTTCCACTTATATTATCATCTCCAACTTTTCCAATGCTGTAGCGGAACTTCAATCTGTTCATCCAGTCAAAGGGAAAGAATTCTTCGTTTGAAATGAAATAGCCAACAGCAAGAGAGGGGAAAAAATCGAAATGGTAACCCGGTCCAAATTGTTCGGATCCATTATAAGCTCCGTTCATTTCAAGTAAATATTTTAGGTTATAATCATAGGTGAGACGGAAGACCCAATCTTCACGATAATTTTTAAACATACTCCCACTTCCAAATTCCTGGCGTTTTAGGGCTGTCAGTGCTGAAACATTGTGTAAATAAAAGCTGCGGCCATAATTTAACTGAAACTGGTATTGGGTCCTTCTTTGAATGAGCCCGTCTAAAATTAATTCATTTTGCATTGTTGGGATCGGATTGACCCAGTCATATTGAGATGTCCCGGCCGGAATGGTTGGATAATTATAAATATATTCGCTTTCCGGCTGATTAGGGTCACCGGTATAAGCCCATATATCAACGTATTTATTAAGGGCCTGGCCGGATTTTATTATCATCCCGTTGCTATAATCATATATATAAAACCGTGAAACAAAAACATTATCGTAATAAAATTGAGCCCTGGCACTCAAACCTTTGGTAATGAAATCAAGATTTTGTTCTAAAGCAAAATCGGAGTTCAACTGAGTTGTCCTGTAATGGTTTTCTCCCATATTCTGTCCAAAGGCAACAGGATTGTCCAGCGTTCCATGGGAAATTGGTGGATAGCTGCCCCAGCGGCCATCAGGATAACGGGGGAGATAAATATCAGGGGGCATTCTGTAAACTGCAGCCCACATCTGCCCCTGGGTACCAACATTAACCTGGGTCCATGCCTGATTGGCATCTTTGGTAGACAAATAACCAGACAAGTTAACCTGCAGCCTGGTAGTCGGAGTAAGGGTGAAATCAAGATTACTCCTAAAATTAAAACGTCTGAAACCGTAACTTGGTTTGTAATCTTCTTCAACTGGTTCCCATTTTTTCAGCATATCACCTTCATCAAGATATGATACTGAGCCGAAATATTTAACAAAATCTGTTCCTCCGGTTATGTTCAGTGATAAACGATGAGTGATTCCCATATCCTTAAACATGGCCTTCTCCCAGTTAACATTTGGGTATATCCACCACCAGTCTGGATTTTCAGTTTGATTTTCAGGAAGATATCTTCTGGAAATTTCATAGGGAAGATATTCAGCCCAGGAATCTTCCCTCAATGGAACTTCACGTAAAATAGCTTCATTTCTTGCTTGCTGGGCTTCAAAAGATGGTGTTTTTTGTGGTAACTTCGAAACAAACTGCCCTGTGGAAGAATAGTTAAAGGATAGTTTGGCTTTTCCGGTTGTTCCCCGCTTAGTTGTAATAAGAATCACTCCATTTGCACCTTTTACTCCAAATACGGCTGTTGCAGAAGCATCTTTCAAAACTGAAATATTTTCCACTTCTCCAACATCGATATTATACAGATCTCTTTCAATACCATCAACTAATATTAAAGGACTGCCCATATTCCATGTATTACGCCCCCGGATATAAATTTCGGTACCAGTTGTTCCGGCGGAATTTACTCCTGCACTTGTACTTAGTGCTGCTGAACCACCCGGTTCATGAGTTGATGTGAGTGTAATAACACCGGGGAGTTGTCCGGTTAATGCCTGTGCAAGATTTGTCACGTTTCCTGTTTGCATTAATTTTTCATTTGTCACCTGGGTAATGGACCCCACAATACTTTGTTTTTTCTGGACCCCGTAACCTACAACTAATACTTCCTCCAGGCTGACAACACTCTCTGTGAGCGTAACATTATATATGTCACGTGCATCAAGTGTTATTTCCAGGGTTTCCATGCCCACAAAGCTAAATATCAGGGTTTTTACTGTTGTCGGGACAGATAAGCTGTAGTTTCCCTGGAGATCTGTTATTGTTCCCAATGTGGTACCTGATGCGACAACGCTTACTCCGGGTATGGGTGAATTGTCCCCGCCGGTTACCGTACCGGAAATAGTTCTTTGTTGTGCTGATACGCTAAAGTGGAAAAGAAGAAAAATCACGGCCAGAAAATATTTTGAAAATAGATTAAAAAAATCTTTTCCAAAATTAATTTGATAGATCTTTTTTTTCATTGCTAGTAGATTAATTTTACATAAAGTAAACACTTATAAGTTAGAGAGAAACCTTTTAAAAATTAATGAATAATTTTTAGGATCAGGTAAAAAAATAAAGAATAACCTTTAAAATTAAAAAGTAACCATTATGGCTTTAGAGGGTAATAACGGTTAATTAATTCTGATATAAAGAACCGTATTTAAGCAAAAATTACTTGTTAGAATCAGGTAAAAAAAATAATTTTTAAAATAAAAAAGTAACCATTGTGGTTTTAGAGGGTAATAACGGTTAATTAATTCTGATATAAGGAACCGTATTTAAACATAAATTATTGAACATCATGAAATAAAAACCGGGAAATATAGTTGAAATGAATATTAACAAAGAACTTTGAATTTTATCTCTGTTTTCATTCATTAATGTCAATAAACCTTGCTGATACCAATAATTTAATCAAATTTAAATATTATTTTATAAAAATGACAAAATTATTTTATCAAAAAATAACACTAAATTGATATTTTATAAGAATAAAACAAGACTAAACTTTCAAAGTTCAAAAAAATAATATAAAAAAGTTTATGTTCAAAACAATCTTATTTTATCTCAATAAAAAACTTTTATTATTGCAGGTGAAGCCAGATTTTTAATTTCAACTTCTTTTCTGTTTTTATCCCATGTATAAGCAGAACTCTGAATCTTCTTATCATTTAACATAACAGATGATGGTTTTGAATCGGCATGCATGATAATGTTCCATTTGCGTATTTCCACTTTTCCCTTAAAATTTCCGTCTGAGGGGCCAATGGAAATTTCGGTGATCCGGCCAGTGGTTTTAGAACTTATATGTGTTATGGAATACTCTCCCTCAAGATACTTAAATGTAGTTCCGTCATCTTCATAAAGATCAAAAGAGGATAATTCACCGGAAGGGAAAACATAAAGAGTGATTTCATCAAGCTGCTTTTCACCTCTATACTGCATTAGCGGACCAAAAGGGATTATAGCCCCTTCCCGAATATGAAGGGCCCCACCTCTGTCAACAGGCCAGTTGACCTCTTTAGTACAAGAACCCTCTATAATCTCACCAGTCCAGAAATCTTTCCATTTTCCTTTTGGGAAATATAAGTTTTTATTGTATATGCCAACCATCAGATCACGTCCAAGAAAATATTGATGAAGATTTTCCCTGCAATTTTCATCATTTGGAAATTCAAATGTAAGTGGCAGTAACAATGGCCATCCTGTTTTGCATGCAAAATTTGCCCAGGAATATAAATATGGTATCAATGTTGACCTGAGTTGTGCATAGTATTTATGCATAGCCAGAAGTTCCGGGCCCTGAATCCATGGCATCCTGAAATAAGTCCAACTATTGATCTGGCTCCATGGCTGAAGATATCCGAAATGAATTCCTTCCTTTTGTATAACTTCCATATCATTTGTTGACCATGAATGACCGACAATCGAAGTGTTAAGCATTGCCCCTAAAGTAGCAAGCCTTCCTCCTGTATCACCGGTCCATGTCCCTGACCATGCCTGAAATCCTGTCCAGCCGGCAGGGGTAAAAACTACAGGCCTGCGGTTTGTATAGTCTTTAAAGCCTTCAAACATCTGTCTTGAATAGAACAGAGGGTAAAGATTATGCATTTCATCATCAGTCATTCCGTTACCCCATATTTTACCTTTATGTTCAATAACCTGTCTTGATCCATCCTGCTTAAAAAAATCTGCTCCCTGGTCCACAAATTTTTTTAGATGTTCAAACCATGGTTCATCATTAATAGTTATTTGGTCAGTTGCAGATGATATTTCCGGTTTAGCTTTCTCTTTAATGAGATGACCGTCAACTTCAACCATTTCCTTATCAGGTTTGTCTTCTAATTTTTTATTTAAAACAGTGGGACTTTTATTTTCAAGGCGCCTTTCTTCTTCATAACTCAGGTCATAATCGTTGCATAGCCAAAGTTCTAATTTGAATCCCATCCTTTTTATTGCATTAAAAAAATTATATGGTCCATTTGGTGCATATGATGGTATTGGGAATCTGTCTTTGCTCCAGGTCTTTTTTGTGGAATAATCATAATTTTTCTCCATCCAACCTGGTTCCAGGCCTATAATATCACAGGGAATCCCTTCTCTTCGAAAATTGACTGCATCATTAACAGCTTCATAATCATTAGCCTGGGTCCTGCATATATACCAAAGCCCGAAGGACCAATCAGGCGGGAGTTGTGGCTTACCAGTCAGATCAGTATACAGATCAATAAGTTCCATGAATCCATTTCCTGTTATAAAGTAATAATCAACTGCTCCGCTTTCATCGTTCCAGGAAAATTTGCCGGGATCACTTTTGCACATATCGAAGACTACCCTGTAAGTAGTGTTAACCAGTACTGCTGCTCCACGGGTTGACATAAAAAAAGGAACTGGAATATATGATTTTACATTTCTGACATGGCAGTCAGCGATATGCCCCCTGTGATAGATCCTATCTCTTGACTGATCACCAAAACCTACCCAGTCTTCATCATCTCCGGCTTTGAATGTTACTTTTGATGGAACAGTAGAAAGATCAGCGGATATTTGCTGAAGAAATACTTTTTTTCCTGAAGGATCTGTAATTAAGATCTCACCATTTGAAGCATTTCCTTTAAGGATCAATTTGGGAGTTTCAGCTGTAAAATCCTTTCCAGATTCCGAGATTTTGATTTCCACATTATTATCAGTATAATCATTTATAAAACCATATCTGTTCAGCCCTGATTCGTAAAAATTATTTCCCTTTTGGCATATACTGATCCTTAACATATTTTCTTTTATAAATTTCACTCTTATAACAGATCCCTGGTAAAAATCCTTTTCAATTACCACAGATTTTTCCTGTTTCAAGGGTTGAGCGAATAACCCTGTTAAAGAAAATGCAATAAAAAAGATAAATGTCATATTTAATGTCTTGATTATCTTTCTGATTGTTTTTTTTATTAGTTCTTTATTCATTTCAGATACAATGTTTTTTTATTTTTATTTATCTCTTCTCAGAAAAATTTCAATTTTTTGACCAGTTTCTTTAACATCTTCAATTTTAATCATATTTGCGCTCATATCGAAATGAACAGGATATGTTTTATTCATTAAAGTGTACTTTCCGGGAGAAATTATTTTAAAACTATGGGTTCTGTTTTCCGGCATATTATCATATTTGCCAATTCGGGGATGAATTGTAATTAAAATTCCCTCTTCATTTTCCAAACATTCCAAATGTGTTTTTGCTATATTCCCTTCAAGATATTTATAGCTTTCTCCATCATCTTCGTATAAAGTAAAGTTTGACAGGCTTTTCGGGTAAATTTCCCAAATTATTTCTTCCGGTGTTTCTGTTCCAATATAATTTTTAAGTGCCTGAGTCGGGATTATTGCTCCTGCTTTTACAAATAAAGGCCCTCCTTTGTCACTCGGGAATTCAGCTTTTATTTCCTGATTTCCCTGTCTTTTTTCTCCTGTCCAATAATCAATCCATTCACCTTCAGGTAAATATAAGGTTTCCTGAAAGGCTGAAACCAGAAATTCATCCCCAAACATATACTGGTTCATAAATTCATCACATTTTGGGTCATTTTGATAAGCAAGAGACATTGCCCGCATAATTGGGGTTGCCTTTTCTGAGGCTAAATGCGCCATTGAATAGATATAAGGAATAAGTTTATATCGAAGAATTGCATAATCTTTGAACATTGCAGCTCTTTTTTCTCCCAGAAACCATGGTTCAACATACATTTGCCATCCTAAAACCTGGGAAAATGGCTGGAAAAATCCAAAATGGATCCCTGCTTCAGTATGAACATCCATATCAGTGCAAACATTTGAATGACCTGAAAGTCCATGGTTAATAAGGGAGATCATCGGGCCTTTTCCGCCTCCTGTATCACCGGACCATGTTGCAGAATAACGCTGTATCCCGGCATAGCCACCGGCAGTAAATATCATCGCCCTTCTACCGGTATATTCCTTAAAACCTAAACTCATCTGTTTACTATATAGCAATGGGTATAAATTAATCATCTCATAATCATCCATTCCGTTCTTCCATTTGCGATCAGGGGTTATTTTTAGGGTTACCTGTCCGGCCCCATCTAATTTGAACATTGATGCTCCATCATCCACGAATTTTTTTAAGTGTTCAAACCATGGTTCTATTTGATCCTTAGGCTCCGGCTGTTGAGCAGATTTATCCGGCATTATGTCTCCTAAGTTAGGGTCCAGGATTAAGTCCTCTTCTTGTAAATCCCGTGCGGGTCCTCTTTTTTTATCATCAAAAATATTTTTCTTATCACTTTTTCCCTGCTGCAATTGCCATTCTTCATATTCACTGAAATCATAATTGGTGCAGAGCCACAGGCTGAGTTTGAACCCCATGTTTTTTAATGCCCCGGGAAATGTACTTGGACTTCCCGGCCTCAGCCAGAAAGGAATATGAAAGCGTTCCTGGCTCCATTGTTTTTTAGTGGAAGTATCATAATGCTTTTCCATCCAGTCAGGTTCTAAGCCAATAACATCACAAGGGATCCCGTGTCTCCTGAATTCGTAAGCTTCATAAAGGACATCTCTTGCCCTGACCCCGCGTTCATCACAGACCCAAATAAGTCCATAGCCCCATTTTGGCAGAAGATGAGGTTTCCCTGTAATATCTGTATATTTATCCAATATATCTGCCATTGATTCACCTGCTATTAAAAAATAATCAAGTGTCCCTTTAGCAGAGTTAAATGATAATTGTCCTTTATTAGTATCCCCTGCATCAAATGAATGATACATTGTTGTATTAAGGAATAGTCCCCAATTATGGTCACTCATTACAAAAGGAATGGGGATATAAGCAGTTCTGTTAGTAACCAATACATCGCTTTGTATTCCTCTTCTTTGAACCTGCCCCCGTGACACATCACCAAAGCCATATAACCTTTCATCAGGAGTAAGCTTAAAAGATAATCTGAACCCTTTATCCATATCTGATTGTGGCGGTTCATCATTCCTGGTCAGAATATTTCCGTTCTTATCAAATAAGCTTAACCTTCCATCCTTTTTATTAATTATGATTTTTGCAAAATCCGTGGAAAACTCGATATTATCCCCTTTTATATTTCTTTTAACTTTATGATGCTGATACTTAATATTAACTATTCCATATCTTTCCATTCCGCCTTCGGGAAAAATTTTTTGATTATTCATCCGGACCCTGAAAACTGAAGGGCTTACGAAATCAATACAAATAAAGTTCTTGTTAACTTGTAAGAGAAATGATGAATCAGGAGCAGCATCAAAATTTTCAGGGAGATTTAGATTATTGTCATTAATTCTTCCTGACAGGGGAGAGCTAAAACAAATGAAAATGCCAGCTAACAAAGTTAAACTGATCAGTAATTTATTTTTAATTTCTGTCATATTTACTTTTTTATTTTTAGGTAAATGAATTATTATGCTAATTTAACTTTTCAATAAGATCAAAGTATTTTCAAATAATTAATAACTGTTTACTTTCTTAAAAACCGGTTTTTAAGCCCGCTATGAAAACTTGTCAAACGATTAAATGCATTAATTAAGACCAAATATCTCTTTAATATTTAAAATTTCGACTTCAATAAATTTACAGTAATTAGAAAAACAAAATTATCATAGCAGACTCAATTTTATAATAACATGGTATTATTAGTAATAAGTTTTTTTAAAAGCTTTCAATTAATTTGATAATTATAATGTATATTAATGTAAGACACTTTTAAATTCTATTTTATATTTTAACAGATAACAATAAACTATTGAATTCAATTGTTAAATAAAGCATTATAAAATAATCCATTATAATTTTATTCATAATGGGAAGGGTTCTCATCCTGCCATTCATTAACGCCATCACGTATCCGATTTCTGAAAGTGAGCGTATCCTTAGCATAACAGGTGTTACCTTCATTATTAACATATTTATAGCTTAAAAATATTTTTCTGTCCTGAAGTAATTTTGACCTGTTAAAAGTACTTGTCCCATCATTTTCAAAAGTAAAAGTAGAACCGGATGCACTGCTTATCGTTATATTATTGCCCTCAAGTGTCAGGACAATCTCTTCTTTAGTGGATGCCATTTGACTATAGCCTTTTACTGCCAGTGAATTTGGGGCAATAGTGTTTAGTGTCCATATATTGCTTGCAGACTGCGGGATAGTTGTATAATATGCGACGGTATTTATTGTATTTCCTGAAGGGTTTTTTTCCTGGGTAACCCCTCCGTGATAATAATTACCAAACAGCATATTCTCATATTTTACTCCAATAATAGAGAATCTTTTTTTCTCAATTACAGAATCAGCATCAGCCGAGCTTATATAAAAAGGTAAAGCATAACTTGCATTTATTGTCGCCGGATCAGAGAGGAAAGCTGCCGAATCCACACTCACCACAACTGTACCTGAATGTTGCCCTTGTTTAATCATCATTCTTCCAGGGTCACTTAAGGTATAGTAATTTGAGGGCAGTGGCAATAGCGTTGACACATCTGCTACAGCCTCCTTAATGTATGAAAGTCCGATTTTCATACTTGCGAGTACCTGGGGAGTTATTAAAGAATTATCAAGTATAAAATTCACATTACGGTCTATATTATTCTTCATAACACCACCGAGTGCTGCTCCAACTTCAATTTTCAACCCTTCCCCAACAACGAATGTGCGGACATTTTGCTGGTAAGGGAAATAAATACTTGTATAATTGAAGTCCTTTATATAATCCTCATAGCAAGATGCCAGTATTACAGAAAAAATAAGAAATATTAATATCTTTTTCATATTTTTATTAATTAAATTATTAATTCCATCCATCCCAGCCTTCATTTTGAACAAGATTGCCCATTTTTAAAATTTCCGTATAAGGTATTGGCAGGTATGCTGATGAAAACTCCCGACTTTCTACCTTATAATTCAGATTGTAGGTAAATGAGAGGTCTTCATTTCGTATTATATGCGCTCCATGGATGTCTTTATTAAATTCATTAAGGTTTGTAGACCAGCGTTGCAGATCATAAAATCTTAATCCTTCGAAACATGTTTCTATCCTGCGTTCATTTCTAACGAGCTGATCAAATGCAATCTGTCCCGCTGCAGCTACTTCAGCAAGATAGTCATCTGGAGTATTTGGTACCGCTTGTGAAATTCCGCCGGGCCCGTCAGTAGTTTCTCTTGCACGAATATATTGCACTGCAGTCAGGGGTGACATTCCATATCTTGATTCATTAGTTGGTCCTACAACATGATTTGCAGCTTCAGCAAAGATCAGGCACATATGGGCCCATCTGATGAAGAATTTTGAATGTGGTTGACGGTTTATTGATGCATCTGACCAATTTAATCCCATAAAAACAAATTTTTTAATATGATAATTTGTGAGACTATTTGTTGAACTTAAGCCAGCAGCATCTTTTCCTCCATTTGACCAATTTTCAAAAGTGTACATTGGTTGGGTAATGACATTATTTTTATTTGCTTTTGCCGTGTTATAAAAAATTGTGCTATAAAATCTTGGATCACGGTTTAAATAAGGATCTGCCGGGTCGTATACACTACGTGAATCTGTAATGGGGTATCCGTCTTTATCAGGGAAAGCATCCACCAGTTCCTGAGAAGCGCCAATTGCCCCATAACCCTGAAAGCCTCCGGGATAAAAAGTACGTTCCATAGCATCATTTGCAGCCAGCCAGCGGGAGCCAAAAACTATACCCGGGAAATTTGGGTTCATCCAGTTAACTCTTTGAACCGGATTAAACCCGTTAGATACATTATCAACTGTTAATTTAAAATTTATAACCTTTATTGCATTTGATGCAGCAGAATCCCATCGGGAAATGTCATTTGCAGGGTTAAACCTTGGGCTGGCCCATGTAAGGTATACCATTGATTTGATTGCCAGCATTGTCACTCCATCCAGTCTTCCCCAATATTTTCCACCTGCATATACCAGGTCATTTTGGTCGCTTATCAAAAAGTCGCGATGTGCTATTGGAAGATATTTTAGAGCAGAATCGCAATCGGCAATGATTTGTTTTACACAATCATCATAACTGTCACGTTTTAAATTAATATCGAGTGAAATATCTAAAGGCTCTGTTACAATTGGGAAACCAAGCATTTGTCCATTAACACCTTTTCCGCCAAATTTTTGCAAGAGGTCCCATTGGAACCATGCCCGCAGGGCAAAGGCTTCACCCTGCAACCTGTTTCGTATTAATTCATTATACCGTTCAGTCAACAGGAAACGAGTATTATATCCGCGCCTGTCCTTTAAAAATGTATTTACAAGCCTAATACCTTTGTAATTACGATCCCAAAAAGTATAAAACGGGTCCTGACCTGCTGTCAGAGATCCTGTAGCTAATCTGTGCATTGCATGCGATGTATTCGTAATTACGGCGTCATCTGTTGCACCATCGAGATAAACACCTTCATTGTCATTATAGTTTCTTGGCATAAATTCATAACATTGCCCTATAAGTCCCTGCACCCTAACCTGATATTCCCACATTTCATCGTCATCAATAATTCCGGTGGGGTAAGGTTCAAGATAATCTTTACAGGAACCAGTGATAAATAAAATAATAAGAAAAAACAGTATTCTTTTTTTTGTTTTCATAATTGGTTTAGCTTAGAAGGTTAACTTAATTCCTCCGGTGTAGGTTTTATATAACGGATAAACTGTTATTCCGGAATTAATTGATTCAGGATCAATATCTTTAACTTTGGTTAAAGTTAACAAATTAGCGCCTCGCAAATACAAACGTATTCCTCCGGACTTTATAGTTTGCAATTTAGTTGCGGGAATAGTATAAGCCAATTCAACATTTTTAAGTTTGAAATAATCTCCTTTGGTAAGCCAGAAGTCAGAAGCACGGAAATTATTGTTTACGATATAGTAAGTCAATCTGGGATATGCTTTTCCTATATTATCCTTAACAAAATTTGAATAGTTATTATCACCCCATCCGTTAAAGAAATATTTATTCGTCAGGGGTATATCAAAAAGTCCGCATCCTGTACCAAGAATATAGAGTTCAAAATTTTTATAATTTAAATTTATATTAATGTCATAATAAATTCTTGGGCTTGTATGTCCGATGGCTGTCATATCATTATCATCAATAAAACCGTCACCATTCATGTCTTTATATTTAAGATCTCCGGCTTTTAGTATCAAATCATAATTTTGTAATACTTTTGACGCTTCATCATCACTTTGAAATCTGCCCAGGCAGACAAGTCCCCAATAAGTGTCAGCTGCTTTCCCTATTCTTGATTGATAATCATAACGATAATCAGGTTCGTCATATTTTTCCAGTTTTGAGTTCATAATGGTAGCATTTCCCCCAAAGGAATATCTGAGTGCCCCATTATTTGATGAATACTGTATCCCTGTCTCTAAACCATAATATCTTATTTCATTATGGTTAAACAAAGGCAAGGCATTTGAAACACCTATGATAGCCGGAATTGAATTTCCCAGTTGAGAAACCAATCCTTTACTAATGTTGTTAAAGTAACTAATTTCAAGTGATAAACTGTGGTTGAAAAGGAGGGCATCAACTCCTGCGGAGAATTCTTTAGTTTTTTCCCATGTAAGATCAGGATTACCAATTCTTCCGGGATAATTTCTATAAACAGTGAGATCCTGATTTGTCCCAAACCATGTATTTGCCGGATAAGGGCCAAAAACAGATCCTGTAGTATAACTCCATGAGGAAAGATCATAATATGGCGCCCTAAAGGATTCTATTCCAAGGATTCCGGTTTCTAAACGCAATTTCAGAAAGTCGATGAAATTAATATTTGACATAAAAGATTCTTCAGATATTATCCAGCTGGCTCCAATGGAAGGGAACAGATCGTATGTTGGCAGGCTGTATGTCCCGGCATAATTTAATACACCATGAATGTTATATTTATCATTTATTGAATAAATACCTGATAAAGTAACATTTTGTTCTCTTTTTGGAAAAGTAAAGCCATTTCTTTTAAGCTCATTTATAAAGTAAGTCAGTGATAAATAGATGTTATGAATTCCAAAATTATTTTCATAATTTAAATTTTCATAAAATCCATATCTTCCAAAATAATAATCATGTAAATTAATCATATCCGGACTATCAACAGCATCATAAACTTTTGCTAAAACCGGATTTGGGGTTACAGACCTTACAATATATGCAGGGTAATTTTCCGCTTTCCCGATACGCATCAGATTTAATCCGTAATAAGAGAAATAAGTCTGTGATTTAAGTCCTTTTAACAGGTGAACAAGGTCAAAATCAAGTGTGGCTTTTGCATTTCCCATTCTGCTGGTTTCAGTATAAAAACCATTTTTCATAATGTTTCCCACCGGGTTATATGGAAACCTGCTGGAAACTGCGTACCATGGTTCTTTTAATGAAGCATCGTTATTAGCATACACAGGGAATTCAATTGGCGGTATCGTTGTTATTTGTGGTATTACTGAATTAAATTCAATAATATCCATTTGTGTCCCTCCTTCTCCAACGGTAGAAGTATAGCCATAGTTTGGAGAACGCCGGAAAGTAAGGCCCCCAAAAATATCAAAGCCAATTTTTATATATTCATTAATTCTTATATCAAGGTTTGTTCGGGCATTAAGCCTGTTGTAATCTGCTGTCGGGCCGATTTTATAAATATCCCCTTCACCACTATACCCAAGAAAAGAAGAGTATTGATACATATTATCACCGCCGGATAAAAATGCATTTACTTTTCTTAAAGGTCTGGTATTTTTAAGGAGCATATCCCGAAAATCAATATTAGGATATTTTAAATCGTAGGGATCGTCCTTTGCATAAGCAGCAATCTCAGAATCACTAAAATTAGGATCAAGATTGTCATTTATTCTTGCCTGGTTATTTAGCCTTGCATAATCGGCTCCTGAAACCCATCCCGGGAATCTGTCGACAGAGCTTATTCCATTTTCAATATTGATATCGAAAATACGTTCATAAGGTTTACCTCTTCTGGTTTTTATAAGTAAAATACCTTTTGCACCTGCCGGCCCATACAGGGATTTCCCGACGATGTCCCTTATTACTGTAACAGATTCAATTTCCCGTGCTTCGAGTGGCATTTCGGTGATATCCATTGGAAGGCCGTCTATTATATATATCATATTGTAACCTCTGGAAGAAACACTTATTTTTTCGGTTATGCCATATAATCCATTTTTTTCTTCAACGGAAAAGCCTGGTGAGCCGTCTCTTTCTATAATTCTTAAACCCGGTGCTAATCCTGTAAGGGAATTACGTAGATCAACGGTCGGGTATTTTTCTAACTGACTACCTTTGATTACAGATGAACTTCCTGTGATTATTCCTTTTTTTAAGTTCATATATGGAAGATTAACGTCATCATCAGAGGTCATAAAGAGTTTTGATTTAGAAAGTTTGATCTGGTTATTATTAATGATGTCCTGGACGGGAACCACCTTTTTATCATAACCCGATGCTGATATGGAAACAAAGTCTTTTTTATATGCCTGAAATGAACAGATACCACTTCCATCTGTTACAGCATAGATGGTATTTTCACCTATAACAACTTTGGCATTTGGAATCAAAGACTCATTATCATCTACAACTGTAATAGTTATGTTAACCATACTGTTCTTCTCTTCCGGGTTGTTTTGTGCATGTATTGTTCCGGCTATCAAAAAACAGAATATAAGAATTACAATAAACCTATATTTGTAGGATAAAATATTGATAAACTTCATAATTTTTTAATTAAAGTAAGTTAATGTTACCAGTGAATTGCATCAAAGTTTTTCATTTTATAGATTTCATTTGCCGTAAGCGGGAACCAATACATATAATCTTTCCAGGCACCTTGTCGTGATTCATCGAGGGGTACACGTGTATATTTATAACCTGTTGGATATTCAGTTGAGACCGGGACTTTTTCCACATCTATACCATAAAATGTGGCTGACATACGTTCAGTTGCATCCAGCCAGCGGCGCATATTCCAAAAAGAAAAACCTTCATCATTAAATTCAACTTCCCATTCATTTTTTATTCTTTCCCTGAAAGCTTCTCTGCCTGAGGTAAATTGAGCTAAAACCTCCGGTTGTCCAATTCTGTTCCTGATTATATTAACTGCCTGTACAGCAGTCAGGGACGCTCCCGGAGCAGGAGTATTTGGTCCATAAGCTTCATTGGCGGCCTCCGCATAGTTAAGATACAATTCAGCAAGGCGGATTATGCCGTTTGTATATTCAGGCTGTATAGGATTCTTTATGCTCTGGTTACCCCAGTATTTTCTGTTAAAATAACCTGTATTAGAGCAACCCCTGTAAGACCTGTCAAGCATTTCTCCATATACCATCTGTCCATCAACAAGTTCACGGTATATTTTGGCTGTTCCAAAACCTAATAGAG
>CAZLXM010000058.1:10916-24420 GCA_964563105.1 uncultured Bacteroidaceae bacterium | reverse complement strand
TATGACCCAGGCTACCTTATCCAGAGATTTAAAATACCTTGGAGTTGGAAAAATGCCTGATAAGATCAAAGGCTATGTTTATGTATTTCCGGATCAGGAATTTGAACATGAAAATAATGATATAAGCAGAATTCCATTAACAGGATTTATATCTATTGATTTTGCACGTGGCATGGGCTTAATTAAGACCCGTTCCGGATTTGCCCAAAGCGTTGCATCTACAATTGATTCATGGAATATGTGGGAGATTGCCGGAACTATCGCCGGAGATGATACCGTCCTTCTTATACCTCGTGACAATGTGACAGAAGCGGAAATTCTGGAAAGATTATCACAGTTTGTACCCGAAATAATATATGGAAAATGAGTTTTGAAAATGTAAAGATATCTGTAATTGGTGCTGGTAATATCGGGACTGCTATATCAGTTGGAGAATCAATGACTTGTCTTACTTCTGAAGAGAATGATAAAGAAAGTCTGGATAAGGTAAGCTCTATATTTTCTCTTGCTGGGAAAGTAATTGAAATTAGCGAAAAACTCATGGGTGCGGCAACAATTCTCGGGGCATGCGGAATAGCATTTTTTATGAGATATATCCGTGCTGCATCACAAGGTGGCATCCAGGTAGGATTTAGTTCTTCTGATGCCCTGGCTATAGCGGTTAATACAGCAAGGGGCGCAACCAGGTTATTGATGGGATCCGGACATCATCCCGAAATAGAAATAGATAAAGTAACTACTCCTATGGGATGCACAATTGCAGGTTTGAATGAAATGGAGCATAACGGGTTAAGCCCTGCTTTAATAAAAGGGATTATAACCTCATATAATGAGATAGATAAATTAATTTAAGTAAGTATTAAACAAAATAATATAAGTGAATGTTTGAGTTAGACTGGAAGATTCATAAAAATCAGGAAAAGATCATGGAATTCAGAAAGAAATTAAAAGAAAAAAAGAAGATAGTTCTAAAAGTTGGAACTAGTACCTTAACACATGCAAACGGGAAGTTGAATCTTATGCGGATTGAAAAGTTAGTCAGGGTGATAACTGATCTTCATAATAATGACAAGCATGTGATCCTTGTTTCCAGCGGTGCTATTGCTACAGGTGCTGCAAAAATGGGTATTGCCAAAAAACCGGATGATAAGATAAAAAAACAAGCACTTGCAGCTATTGGCCAGGCTGAACTCATAAAAATTTATGATAAATTTTTCCATGAATATAATAAAACCTGCGCGCAAATCCTTCTGACTAAAGACGGGATTATTAATCCTGTAAGGCGTCGAAATGCTATGAATACAATAAATGAATTACTCAATATGGGGATCATCCCTGTAATTAATGAGAATGATTCAGTATCTACCCACGAGATAGAATTTGGGGATAATGATACTCTTTCTGCTGCTGTTGCAACCCTTGTAAATGCCGACCTGCTTATTATGCTTAGTGATATTGATGGCATGTACACAGCAGATCCGAGATTAAATAATGAAGCAAGACTTATTGATGAGGTTTTTGATTTTGATGATATAATTGAATCTTATGTTAGCGGTACCGGCTCAGTTTTCGGAACAGGCGGCATGTCATCCAAAATTCTTGCCGCAAAGCATTGTATGGAACATGATATTGAAATGGTAATTACCAATGGAGAAGACCCGGCCAATATTTTCCGAATATTAAAAGGAGAAAAGATCGGTACTTTGTTTGTTCCGAAGAGTCCGGGTGTTATTTCCGTTTAACATTAAATTAATTAAAATGCAGGAATTACAGGAAAAAGGGAAAAAAGCCAAAGAAGCGTGCATACATTTACTCAGGGCATCATCTGCAATAAAGAATGAAGTATTATTAGTTTCGGCTGCAAATTTAAGAAAGCATAGTGATGATATTATAAGGGAAAATGAGATTGACATAAAAAATGCACAAGAAGGAGGGATAAAAGGAGCTTTGATTGACAGGCTCACTTTAACACCTGAAAGGATTGAAGGTATTGCTGCAGGACTTGAACAAATTGCAGCTCTTGAAGATCCTGTTGGAGAGGTTGAGGAAATGTGGAAAAGGCCAAATGGTTTGATGATTGGGAAAAAAAGGGTCCCTATCGGAGTAATTGGGATAATCTACGAAGCACGGCCCAATGTTACAGCTGATGTTTTTGGATTATGTATAAAAACAGGAAATGCTACAATTCTTAGGGGAGGTAAAGAAGCATTTAACTCTAATTTGGCGATTGTAAAAATTTTACGTGAAAGCCTTGCATCCTGTGGCTTGCCTCCTGATGCCCTCCAACTGGTTGAGAATACCAGCCGGGATAGTGCCCTGGCAATGATGAAGCTTGATGAATACCTTGATATATTGATCCCCAGAGGAGGTGCCGGATTAATAAAAACTGTCATTGAGAATAGTACTGTTCCTGTGATTGAAACAGGGGTAGGGAATTGTCATATTTATATTGATGAATCGGCCCCCTTAAAAATGGCTAAGGATATTGTAATTAATTCTAAAACTCAAAGGCCGGGTGTATGTAATGCTGCTGAAAGTTTATTGATTCATAAGTCGCTTGCTGAAAAATACCTTGATCCTATTTGTGATTCATTGAAGGATATGGGAGTAGAAATAAGAGGTGATGAAAAAGTACGCTCAATTCTGTCTTATGCACAACCAGTAACGGAAAATGACTGGTATACTGAATATCTTGATCTTATAATTTCTGTAAAAGTAATTAATTCAGTAGATGAAGCTATAGAACATATAAACAAATATGGCTCAAAACATTCGGAAGCAATTATTACGGAAAATTATACAAATGCCCAGAAATTTCTTGAAGAGGTTGATGCTGCCGCAGTATATGTTAATGCCAGTACACGTTTTACTGATGGTTTTATGTTTGGTTTTGGAGCTGAAGTAGGGATCAGTACCCAAAAACTTCATGCAAGAGGCCCAATGGGTTTAAAAGAATTAACAACAATCAAATATATTATTTACGGCTCAGGACAAATAAGAGAGTAAGAATTTATTGATTTTAAAGTATCTGGTCAATACTGATCAGGATATTTTTTTATAAGCTCATTTAAGAGATTGCCCGGAACAATATGCTCCATAGATTCAATAGCGGATTGTAAAGTATATTGACATGATGGTCCATATGAAAAGCTTCTTTAAAATCCTAATTAATCTATACTGAAAAATAACTATTTTATTCTTTCCCTCGTATACTAAAAAAATTTGATTTAAGCGTAATTTCGCATCTTTTGGCATAAATATTATGCCTGTTAAATAAAAAATATATTGGTAAAATCTAAATCATGTGCTTTTTTTTATGTTTAAGAAAAGCATTAAATTTGGTTTTCCATAAAATATGGAATATTGAAGCTTAATTTATAATATTTATGGCAGAAAACATTGGAGAAATTATTCAGATTATTGGGCCTGTGATTGATATAAGCTTTGAAAAATCGGGAGAAGGCTTACCTGCAATTCATGATGCTTTGGAAGTTGAGAGAGATGACGGTTCTCGCTTAATAATTGAATGTCAGCAACATATTGGAGAAAACTCTGTCCGTTGTATAGCTATGGATTCAACAGACGGCTTACAAAGAGGGATGCAACCGGGGCATCTATAAAAATGCCGGTTGGTGATATGGTAAGAGGGCGACTTTTAAATGTGGTTGGTGATCCGATTGATGGTATCGGGCCGGTTGATAAAGTCAATGGTTACCAGATACACACCAAACCTCCTGCATTTGATCAGTTATCTACTGAGACAGAGGTACTTTTTACAGGGATAAAAGTAATTGATCTGCTCGAGCCATACGCGAAAGGAGGGAAGATAGGCCTGTTTGGAGGGGCTGGTGTTGGAAAAACGGTGATCATTATGGAGTTAATTAATAATATCGCTAAAAGATATTCAGGACTTTCTGTGTTTGCAGGTGTTGGTGAAAGAACAAGAGAAGGAAATGACCTTCTGAGAGAAATGATAGAATCAGGTGTTATAAAATATGGTGAGGAATTTAAAAAGAGTATGGAAGCTGGTGGTTGGGATTTATCAAAAATTGATAATGAGGCTTTAAAAGGATCACAGGCTACTCTTGTTTTCGGCCAGATGAATGAACCACCTGGTGCACGTGCTACTGTTGCACTTTCCGGATTAACGGTTGCTGAAGCATTTCGGGATGGGGATGATTTAAGCGGAGGAAGGGATATATTATTTTTTGTAGATAATATTTTCAGGTTTACTCAGGCAGGTTCAGAAGTATCTGCATTACTTGGAAGAATGCCTTCAGCAGTTGGTTATCAGCCCACTTTAGCTACCGAAATGGGGCTTCTGCAGGAAAGGATCACTTCTACAAGAAAGGGATCAATTACTTCAGTTCAGGCTATTTATGTGCCTGCTGATGACCTGACTGATCCCGCCCCGGCTACAACATTTGCACATCTTGATGCAACAACTGTATTAAGCAGAAAGATATCTTCACTCGGGATTTATCCGGCTGTTGATCCTCTTGATTCAACTTCCAGAATACTTAGACCTGAAATTGTTGGTAAAGACCATTATGAAACTGCTCAAAAAGTTAAAGAATTACTACAGAGATATCAGGGGCTTCAGGATATAATTGCAATTCTGGGTATGGATGAACTATCTGAAGAAGATAAACTTGTTGTTCATCGGGCAAGAAGGGCACAACGTTTCCTTAGTCAGCCATTTCATGTCGCTGAACAATTTACCGGGATCCCCGGTACTCTTGTTAATATTGAAGATACTATTAAAGGGTTTAAAATGATTATGGATGGTAATGTGGATAAATATCCGGAAGCTGCTTTTAACCTTGTTGGCACCATAGAAGAAGCAATAGATAAAGGGGAAAAATTACTTGCTGAATCAAAATAATAAAACTCAATCCTTGAAATGTTTCTTGAAATTATTACACCCGAAAAAAAATTATTTGAAGGTAAGGTAAATCTTATAAGAGTCCCGGGAGTAGAAGGGTCATTTGCAATCCTTAATAATCATGCCCCAATTGTATCGCTTCTTGATGCCGGTAAAATTAAAATCAATAAAATTGATGGTGAAACCCTTTATTTTCAGATAAAAGGCGGGGTAATTGAGGTGAAAAATAATAAAACTATAATTCTGGCTGATGGACTCTAATTTATGGAATAATTTCATTAATTGGAGGATACTCTGCCTTATTAGCTTATTTTTTCTGCCTTCTAACAGCTTTTCCCAGTTTACAAGAAAATCTAAAGTGATCTTTCCATCTGTTGATGGTTTGGAAATAACTGCCGATCATTATTATTCAAAAAAATCCAATCCTTATATCATCCTTTTTCACCAGGAAGGGGCCAGTCGCGGTGAATTTAAATCTATTGCAGACAGGTTTATAAAAATGAATTATAATTGCCTTGCAGTTGATTTGAGATCAGGTGAAAGATATGGTTTTGTGCTAAATGAGACAGCTTCCAGGGCCCGGGAAAGGAATTATAGTAATTCTTTAATTGAATCCTTAAAGGACATCAAAGCCTCAATTTCTTATATAAAAAATTTGAGTTCACAACCTCTTATTTTATTGGGAAGCTCTTTTTCAGCTTCATTATCTTTAATTGCCGGAATGGATGATGAAAATGTCCGTGCAGTTATTGCATTTAGTCCCGGTGAATTTTTTTTGCCTGAAATAGAAATGACAAATATTAAGCAACAATTTAATAAACCGTTATTTATTGGTGTGGCAGAAGAAGAGACTAATTTTGTTAAAAACATCTTCAATATTAAGGATGGAAATAATATAACATTCTTTCAGCCATCTGACGGGCCCGGTAAAAGAAGTGCCGAAGCATTACATTCATCAAACCGGAATAATGAGGAATATTGGCTTGCACTTATTATATTTATGAGATCTTTAAGATAGAAAAATACCAAAATTAATGCCTAAGTATCTAGTAATAAGGTTAAGTTCGATAGGGGATATTGTTCTCACTACCCCTGTTTTAAGGATGTTAAAAAAGCAAATTTTAAATGCTGAGATACACTATCTTACAAAACCACAATATAAGCAGATACTTGTTAATAATACCAATATCGATAAAATATGGCTGTATGAAAAAAATATGGCAAAGTTGCTCAGGGAATTAAAAAAAGAGAATTTTGATTATATAATTGATTTACATAATAATTTAAGGACTTTCAGGATAAAAAATTCTCTCAGGATCCTGTCTTTTACCGTAAAAAAATTAAATATAGCCAAATGGCTGATGGTTAATTTTAAAGTAAATTATTTGCCAAAGCAACATATTGTGGAAAGATACCTTGATACATTGCGGCTCTTCGATATTTCTGATGATAAAAAAGGACTGGATTATTTTATAGGTGTGGAAGATGAATGCCTGCCTAAATTTGTAAGTGATGTTATTCCGAACGAATATATTGCAATTTGTATCGGAGGCCGGCATTTCACAAAAAAAATGCCTGCTGAAAAAGTAGCCGAGTTATGCAGTATGATTTCATATCCGCTTATATTACTCGGGGGAAAAGAAGATATTGCTACAGCCGACGAAATTTGTAAACTTACTTCTAATAAACTTATTTTAAATTTTACCGGCCGTTTAAGCCTTAACATGTCGGCGATATTAGTCAGGGATTCGAAAATGGTAATAACTCATGATACAGGATTGATGCATATTGCTGCCGCATTCAAAAAAAACATTGTTTCCATATGGGGAAATACCATTCCTGAGTTTGGGATGGTCCCTTACAGAGCCGGTAAAGGTTCACTAATTTCCGAAGTTAAAGGTTTATCATGCAGACCTTGCTCTAAAATTGGTTTTGATAAATGTCCTAAGTCCCATTTCCGTTGTATGATTGATCAGGATATAAACAAAGTCGCTGATTGGGTGAATAAAGCTGTTCAAATATCAAATTAAGATTAATAATTTCGTAGTTAACATAACTACTGTGCAACAAATGAATATGTAATTTTACCTTTATGTACAGAGGGGGCATTTTCCGGTTTGGAAAATCTTGCCAATAAAGCATATTTAACCGCCGCTTCAGCCAAACATTGTCCGTCGGACGGAGATCCCAATATGGTTGGCTTTGCTGATACAACCCTGCCTGACAGGTCAACCTGAATAGCTACTTCTACAACACCATCACCCCGGCATTTGTATATGGGAACAGGTAAATGTACCGGCGACCTGTTAAAAGGTGCTTCCAGAAATTCATAGCTTATTCTTGTAGGCCCATGATATTCCTGAGCTTTTTCTTCCTGAAAATCTTCAGTAGCTTTCGGGATTTCTGTATTTGAAATTTTTTGTTCCAACTTCTCCAGTTCCTCCTTTTCTTCAATACTCCTGCTATTATCCAGCTCCTGTTTCACCTGGTCAACAAAATTAGTTGTACTAATCTGCTTTTCCAGATGGCTGGATATATTCACAGGTTGATTACTTTGTCTGAGGGATTGTTCAAGGAATCTTTCAAAAAGTTCCAATTTGGCAAGTTCTTCAGGTGTTAAAAGCTCTTTCTCTTCTTCCTGATATATATAATCAAAATCCATTATGAGCCCCAGCTCATTAATTTCCCGTAAAGAATGTAATTTTACTCCTATTAAAGCTATGAAAACTAAAATATGAAAAATTAATGTTGTAACAATACCATAAATATTCTTCTTAATAAAACCTTTTATTGTAAAAGGTTCTTCAAATAATCCCATTATATGCTCATCAACAGTTTTCAAGAAGAAATAAATTTTGAAAAGCAAAAATAATAACTAAACACAGCAAATAAAAGGATTAAAACCTGTTAATATTAATATTAAAAAGACTTTCATACACGAATTTCCCCTTTTCTGAAATATAACTTGCACGAATTCCCTGAATAAACGGGAAAAGAAAACGGAAAAAATGATATTCAAAATTTATTTCTGTTCCAATTGAATAGATGTTTTTATTGGATACCGTAGTATGATTATTGTTTCTTTCATAAACCTGAGACCCTTTCATATAGTCACCAAAAGCGGAAGCATAAATCCTTTTCAGGTAAAAAACTGATCCAAGTTTTATGTCGGGATATATGAGAGGCAAAATATAATCGGCAGAAAACTTTGATAGCTTGATTGCTGTCAGGTTTTTATAACCCCGGGGGAATAAAATTTCATTACCAGGAAGATATTTTTCAGGTTTTTGCACCTGCATTTGATATTGAAATTTTATTCCATGGTTAGATATTAGTCCGGGCAGATAAATAACAGATTTGAGCGATGAAAGCGATCCAAATATTTCTTTCTCAAAAGGTGTTGATAATCTTTTACCATCTGCAATAAATCCCCATTTCGGTTGAAGGTCCCTGTATGCCATTTGCAAATAAGAGTAAAGATATATACGCGGTTCAAGAAAATAAATACCCTTATTATAAGCTTTTTCTGATTCATAATAATAGTAATTACCTGAATAACTTAGTTTCAAAATTGGGCGTACTCCGCTTATTACTTTTCCTGAACTTAAATTTAAGGGAATAAATGTTTGAAAATTATAAAATAAATATTTGTTATTTTTTGTGATCAATTCTGCGGTATCTTTTGGGATTGATATTGGAACTCCTCCATAATCAGCCGAAATATTAAAAACAGGGAGAATCCCTTTATAAGTAAAAGCAGCATGAAATATATGTTCTTTATTATTATATTCATATCCCAGGCTGCTTAAAGCTGTACTTAAAATATTCTGTGAAACAAGAGAAACCCCCGGATTTAGAGCCCGATTATCAAGTGTAAGATGGTTATAATCCAAATAAAATGGCAGCCAGCTATGGAAACGAAATAAAGATGTCAATTTTGGATATTTTTTAATATCTGGTTCATAAGGTTCCACCGGCTGAATAAATATTGAATCCTTAATCCGGGTATTAAAAAATGGCTGTGTTTCTGTGATAAGAGAATCAATATTTACAATATTAAGCTGAGAGGGTTTAAAGTTTGTTTTGCTAAGTTGAAATCCATCTTTTGTGTACATTGAAAATATTATTAAGCTCTCATCTGATGAGATTGCCGGTTGATAAGCGCCAAATTGAGAGTTACTGATGCGATAAACATTCTTGTTTTTAAAGTTTATTGCATATATATCATCTATTCCATTGTAACTGCCCTGAAATAAAAGATAACTTCCTGTTGATCTGAGGTCTTGTATATCAAAAAATCCTGCATTAAAAAACTGTGACCAGCTTCTTTTATTCCTGTCATATAAAACTATGGCTTTACCCTTTTCATTTACTGCAATTGCTGCAATTGTTTCTGTTCCTTTAATCCATTCCGGAGATTGAAGAAAAGCATTTTCATAACCTGGTATTTTTTCAATTACTTTACCGTCAGTTGCAGAAATAATTACAAGAAATGTTTCCTGTAACGGATTAATTTCAACTGCTATAATTGTATCACCTCCAGGTGAATAAGAAGGAGAAGAATAACGTGATTTACGACTTAATGATCTGACAGATCCGGTTTCCATATCGTATTCTCTGAGAATGCTAAAGCTGCGATTACTCCATCTTAAGTCAGAACGATATTCATCCCAAAGTATTTTATTATTATAAACAGAAATTCTTCCTGAATTGAGTGTACCCGGGGTAAATATATGAGTTTCGCTGCCATTGGGATTTATTTTAATTATTGCAGGGATAATATCTAATCCGGTTTTTAAAGTAACAATTGATGAGTCTCCAGGGAGGTATGGATATTGGTAATTAGTGTAGGTTTTATTTGAATTATTCAGGATAACATATTCTTTTACAGTTCTTTCTTGTGAAGTTTTTTCCCAGTGAGACCTCATGAATTTAATTGATTCATTATGAAATTGTGTCCTGTTAAGGCCTGTTTTTGTTTTTATATAATATGAAAGTGGTGAGATCATCCATGAATTTTTTCCGGTAAAACTTATAGCATCCGGCCAGAAGTTATCTCCATATTTTTCCCTGCCATATCTGACCATCTGAAAGCCATACCGGTAATAATCAGGAATAAAATCCTTATAAGAGCCCAAAAAGCTTTTTTCATGAGAATAACCTTCAGGTTTATATGCCAAGATAACTTTTAGTTCCTTTTCAAAGGCCGGAAGGCGCCCGCGACCGGTATTGGAAAGGGAAGTTTCAGCCCAAACAGCATCACCTTCAATTAGCCAGAAGGGCAGGAGTGCAGCACCATAGCCATTTGCCTGTTCACCTATAAAATTAGAAAGGAAGCGGGTAAATCCCTGATTGACTTTTGATATTTGGGTTACATGTCGTTGTTCGTGAATCGCCAGTTGTTTCAACCATTCGTCCGGATAACCTTTCGGATCCGGATGCATGAATATTTCCATTCTGCGGGGAGCTATTCCAACAAAACCGTTTGATATAACACTTTGATTATGTATTACAACAGGTACTCTAAAAGGTTTATGATTTAATTGTAAGGCATTTTTTTTATAACTCTCTTCAAGAAGGGAAGATATTTTAACAGCATTTTCACTTATTTCACGCGGAAAGATTATTTGGAAATTTTCGGTATCCAGCCTGTTCCATTTTATTGAAGCAGGATCCTGCCCCCATTCAAAAAACTGGCTATAAATATTTTTATCCTTAGAAAAGGAAAAAATCAAAATAAAAACTGAAATATATTTAATCAGACGAAAGCCCTTTTTTCCGCGCTTCATCAATTCATTTTTTTAACATTATAACCCTTTGAAATTAAATAATTAAAAATCTTTTCTTTCATATCCCCCTGAATGATTATCTCACCTTCTTTGGCGGAACCACCTGAACTGCAAATATTTTTAAGATCTTTGCCTAAATCTTGCAGATCAGAGTTTGTCCCGATAAATCCGGATACCAGGGTTACAATTTTACCTTTCCGGTTTTTTTTATCTGTTTTAATTATCAGTTTTTGCATTGCAGGAGGAAGTGTTGTTTGTTCCTCATTTTGGTCGTATTCATAAATAAATTCAGGATTTGTTGAATAAACAATTCCTGAAAGCTTTTTCCTGTTTGTATTTTTGTTATGCATATATTTGTATGTCACGAAAGTAATTAGATTATCCTTTAAGTATTTTGATAAAGAAGCCCGGGCATTAAATTCATTCAAACAATCTAAACATTTGTTCGACAAATTTTAGTTAAATACAAAATAAAGAAATATATAACAAATAAATGAATGCTTATTCACGGTATAATATTTTTTTCGGCTGGCTGACTTTTTTTATTGCCCTTATCACATATCTGTTAACACTTGAACCAACTGTTAGTTGGTGGGATTGTGGGGAATTTATTTCTGCATCTTATAAGTTGCAGATAGGTCACCCTCCGGGAGCACCTTTATATCTTTTAGCCGGAAGATTTTTTTCCTTATTTGCAAGGGATACATCAAAAGTTGCAATGATGATAAATATGATGTCTGCATTTGCCAGTGCTTTTACTGTTATGTTCCTTTTTTGGACAATTACCCATCTTGCCGGCAAGATATTGATTAAGAATAATAACTTTAGCAGGGTTAATATTGTTCTGATCATTGGGAGCGGCCTTACAGGGGCATTTGCATATGCCTTTTCTGATACCTTTTGGTTCTCAGCGGTAGAGGCTGAAGTTTATGCCTTATCATCTATGTTCACTGCAATTGTATTTTGGGCCATTTTGAAATGGGAAAATATTGCCGATGAGCCACATGCTAACAGATGGCTTATTTTAATTGCCTATTTAATGGGTTTATCAATAGGGGTTCATTTATTAAACCTTCTGGCTATTCCTGCAATTGTGCTTATATATTATTTCAGGAAAAACAGGGAAATTAGTGCTGCAGGATTAATTAAAGCATTGATGATATCAGGAATAATACTGTTGCTGATCATTTATGGGATAATTAGCGGCTTAGTCCATGTTGCAACTTTATTTGAACTGCTTTTTGTTAATGTATTTGGTTTTCCATTTAACAGCGGGGTATGGATATTTCTGATATTACTCACAGCAATATTAGTCAGTGGTATTATTATTTCCCATAAAAAAAACAAGGTGTTAATCAATACCATATTATTGTCCCTGACAGTTATTTTGATCGGTTATTCTTCTTATGCTGTGATAATTGTGCGTTCATCCGCGAATCCGCCTATGGATGAGAATAATCCAAACAATGTTTTTAGTGTACAATATTATTTGAACAGGGAACAATATGGAAATCGTCCATTACTAACGGGACATTATTTCGATGATAAAATAAAAAGAGATGGATCGGGAAATGCTGTAATGAAAAAAGGAGCTCCGATTTACAGGCAAAATAAAGAATCCGGGAAATATGAAATAGTGTTTCGGGAAATCAAAATTCGTTATTCCGACAGAATTAAATTATTTCCAAGAATTTATAGTCAGGAGAATGATCATGTGCATGCTTATAAAAGCTGGGGACTTATCAGGGAAGGGAGAAAGGCCGGTTTTTTAAATAATCTGGCATTCTTTTTAAACTATCAGTTTGGGCATATGTATTTTCGGTATTTTATGTGGAATTTTGCCGGAAAACAAAATGATATTCAAAGTCATGGAAGCCTGGTAAATGGTAATTGGATCAGCGGTATTAAATTTATTGACGCGATAAGGCTTGGAAATCAGGATACATTGCCCGATAAATATAAAAACAATCCTTCTCGAAATCGATATTATTTCCTTCCTTTTATTTTAGGAATTCTAGGTTTATTTTATCATTCTTCAAATCATAAGAGAGATTTTGTGATAATAATGACTTTATTTTTCATGACCGGAATAGCCATTGTAATTTATCTCAATCAAACTCCATATCAGCCAAGGGAGAGAGATTATGCTTATGCGGGATCATTTTATGCATTTTCTATCTGGATAGGCCTTGGTGTATTATCTCTGTACCGAAATTTCAGGCATATTTCAAATGATTTGATTTCCGCTATTTTAGCGCTTGTTTTTTGCATTTTAACTGTACCGGTGATTATGGCTTGTCAGAACTGGGATGATCATGACAGATCAGGCCGGTACATTGTCAGAGATATCGCGAAAAATTATCTGGACTCCTGTGCTGAAAATGCAATCATTTTTACAAACGGAGATAATGACACTTTCCCTTTATGGTATATTCAGGACGTTGAAGGTTATCGTACAGATGTAAGAGTAGTTAATCTTATGCTTTTAAATACTGACTGGTATATAGACCAGATGAAAAAGAAATCATACAAATCAGGGCCTTTACCTGTTTCATTACCGGCAGACAAATACAAAGAGGGAATAAATAATGTAATTTATGTATTAGAGGATTCTGTGGTTTATCCATTGCATGAAATAATTGAAGGTATTAAAAATGATGAAAATCCATTTATGGAAAAAACCAGGTCAGGTGATTTCACAATTCTGCCTTCAAATACTTTTATGTTACCAGCAGATATTAATGTGGATATGGCCGATAATAATTTTTTAACAGAAAATGAAAACAATTCCCAATCAGCTGTAATATGGGAATATCCAAGGAACTATCTT
>CAZLXM010000058.1:0-10906 GCA_964563105.1 uncultured Bacteroidaceae bacterium | reverse complement strand
GTCTGATTCAAATGGATATATTGGCAGCTAATAATTGGGAGCGGCCAATTTATTTTATTGCCGGCGGAGACGAAAGCACATTAGGCCTCGAAGATTATTTTCAGCTAGAAGGACTTGCATCGAGATTTGTAAATATAAGAACTCTTAGTAAAGATAAATTTTTTGAACCGGGTCGTATAAATAGTGAAATACTCTATAAAAACCTGATGGAGAATTTTTCATGGGGAAGAATGAATGAAAAAGATGTATATCTGGATTATTTTAATGTTAGAACATTTTCAGTTATTAAATTTAGAAAATTATTTGTGAGGCTTGCAGAATCTCTTGTTGATGAGGGTAAAATAAAAGGGGCAGAACTGGTCCTGGATCGATGTATGGAATTAGCACCTCATCAAAAAATTCCTTATGATCATTACATTTCCGGAATTAGTTACCTGGATAAAGATCATAATGAGTTATCAATTACCGGAGTTATTGAGGCATATTATAAATGCGGTGCAACAGAAAAGGCAAATTCTTTGATGAAGGAATATGCTAATATTTTGCAACAGGATTTAAATTATTATAACTCTCTTAACGATAAATTCAAAATGAGGTTTGAAAATGAAGCTTATCAAAGCCAGAGTTTTTATAATAATTTGCTCAAACTTGAAAAAAAGTATTCACAGGAAGTCATTGTCCGGTAAAAACATAGTTAGTTAACTCTTTTTAAAAGATTTAACGCAAATTGTCCTAATATTTTCTTTCTTTTTTGATCAATATTAAGTTTATCCAGAAATTGCATGGAGATTTTAAAATACTTTTGTATTGTTTGTTCTGTAAAGGATTTTATCTTCAACTGTTGAAATATTTCAATTACTTTTTTGATCTTTTCTGTGTTATTAGTTTGTGTAGTGGAATAAAGAAGTTTTAGATTATCTTTCTGGCTTTCGGAGGCAAGTTCAAGTGCCCGAATAAACAAATAAGTTTTTTTATTGGTTACGATATCATTGCCAATTCTTTTGCCGAAAATTTGTTCATTTCCAAAAGTATCCAGTAAGTCATCCTGTAATTGAAAGGCAAGTCCAAGATTATATCCAAAATTATAAATTGTATCTGCATTAATATTATCTGCCCCTCCTGTTACAGCCCCGATTTTCATACTGGCTGCCAGTAATGCAGATGTTTTTAAACCAATCATTTGCAGGTATTGATCTTCGCTTACATCATTTCTCTTTTCAAAATCCATATCCATCATTTGACCTTCACATACCTGAATAGCAGTTTCATTAAATATTTTCAGAATTTCAGGGAGTATTTTTTCATTCGTTTTATTAATAAGTTTATAAGCTAAAACATTCATTGCATCTCCGGCAAGAATTGCAATGTTTGGGTTCCATTTTAAATGTAAAGTTGGTTCATTTCTTCTAATTGGCGAGTTATCCATTAAATCATCATGAATTAATGTGAAATTATGAAATACCTCAATCGCAAGTGCCGGGAAAACAGCTTTTTTATAGTTATTATCAAATAAATTACAGGAGATAATTGTCAGGGCAGGCCGAATCCTTTTCCCTCCCCCTGAAAGGGCATATTTTATGGGCTCATAAAGATTTGCGGGTGTTTCAGGAAGATGAATTTTTTTTATTTCCTCTTCAATATATTTTATTGCCTTTTCAAAAGTGATCATGGTTTTGATTTTTTCAATAAAGAGATTAAAGTAACTAATTTTTATTAATACCTCATGCATTGTAAAAAATGAAGGCTTAAATTTCTCATGTTTTGTAAGCACCAGATTTGTTTAATTCTGTTAAAATCATATGTGGCACACAAAATGTTAATAAATATCTTACCGGAAACAATAAAATAAATTATTATTTTTATCAGTTTAAGAAAGATTGTGATTTATGAAGAGAGCAGCATTCATTTTTATTCTGGCGTGTACATTACAAATAATCAATGGCCAATACAAAATTGAGTTCCAAATTAATCCGCTTCAAAATGATACTCTGATCCTTGCTCATTATTTTAATAAAACATTTTCAGTTCAGGATACCGGATTAATTGATATAAATGGAAAAGTAATTCTTGAAGGCCCGTCTTCTCTTCCCCAGGGCCTGTATCTTGTTTATCTGGGCCCTTCTCTGCGTTTTGATATTATTATTGGACAAGATCAACACTTTACTATCAAAACCGATACTTCAGATTTTGTTAAAAATACAAAGATTATTGGTTCAGAAGAAAATTCAATATTTTATGATTATCAGAAATTCATTGCTCAAAAAAGAACTGCTTCTGCCAAATTACAGGAAAGGTTGAAAGACCCTCAGACGGGGAAAAGAGATTCTGTTCAGGCGAGGGCAGAATTAGAAGTAATAAATGAAGAAGTAAAAAAGTATATTGAAAATATTTCGGGGAAACATGGAGAATTATTTGTAAGTAAATTTTTACTTGCCATGAAAGAAGTTACCCCTCCGGATACCCCTGAAGATACTGATCAATCTTATAAAGTAAAATATATTAAAGAGCATTACTGGGATTATTTTGACCTTTCGGATGTGCGAATGTTAAGAACCCCTTTTTATGAGGAAAAATTAAATAACTATCTCGATAATTGGATTTATCCTGTTCCCGACTCTATTTATAAAGAGGTAGATTTTTTGATTGAAAAATCGAGAACAGATACCTTGTTATTCAAATATATGCTGATTACCTTGTTTAATCATTATGCAAAAAGTAAATATGTCGGAATGGATGCCGTTTATCTTTATATAGCTGAAAAATATTACCTCCCTGAAGCCTGGTGGTCAGATCAAAAGTTTTTGTCTGATTTGCAGGAAAGGATAAAAAAGCAAAGCCCCTTATTAATTGGTAAAATTGCTCCTGATTTACAGCTTGTAGGTGTAGATTCTGATCATTTCAGAATAGCTGAAAATGATACTGTGCTAAAAAACGATCCTTATGTTGGCACTATTTTTAATTTGCATTCTATTAATTCAAAATACCTTGTATTATATTTCTGGGAGCCTGAATGTGGTCATTGTAAAACTGTAATACCTAAGTTGTATGAAGTTTATGAACGTTATAAAGACCAGGGTTTAGAGGTCATTGCAATTAATATTTTAGGCTACCCCAAAAAGGGGATTTGGGTTGATTTTATCAACCAGCATCATTTATATGACTGGATCAATGCGTGGAACCCATATAAAATGGAACCTTCCTACCGGGATGTTTATAATATTGAATCATCCAATATATTATATATGTTGGATGAAAATAAGAAGATCATTTCTAAATTTGTTGGCCCTGATCAGGTTGAGGAAATTATTTTGAGAGATAAAAAATAATAAATCCTTGCAATTAAATTTTTTGAAAATAAGTTTTCCTGAAAAGATTTAATCTTTTAACTGATAAACTCTTATCCAATCAATTGCGAGTGTTGAAGGGAGTTTTTTATCACTTGCATATTCCTTTAAGCTGGCATTAAACATTAGATACATTGGGACTTCAGGTAATCCCTGATTTTGAACTTTGAATATCTGATCGTTTATTTTCCAGGTCATCTTGCCGGGCAACCATTCAAGTGAATAAATAAAATAATCTTTGGTAAATCTGGCTGCGGAAGCTTTAGATATTGATTTACCAATTCCTTTATCATTTCCATTTTTCCAAAAATTGCCTCCAAACAGACGATTTTTCTCAAACTTGAATATATCCACATGAGGGAGTATTCTGTCGGAAAGAAGTGAGAATGATTGACTTACTTCTGTAGGGGCGATTTTAACTTTAGCTTCAATCAAACCATATTTTTGGCTAAATGATTTAGCTGAACTTATCAAATCGGAAGTAAAGCCAAATTCTTTTTCATAAAATCCCCTTTCGGGGTCCCAGACAAGAGATTTCGCAGCTTCACGCCTGGTAATTATTCTTAATTTCCTGTCAAAAAATTCAATATTTTTTCCTTCATTAAAAGCATGGCGATCATCAGTCATTACGTAGTTCTGATTTAATTGGATATCTCCATATAAGTACCTGGTGATCCATTTTGTTGAATTCAGTTTTGTGCTTTCGAAATTATCTTCAAAACTGAGTTCCCATTTTTCGACTTTTTTAAAAGGGTATTTCTTTTTAGTTTTAAAATACCAGATAATTTTATCAGATTTTTTCAATAAATCGTATTCCTTAATTTTTTTGTATTCATCAGAAATCTCAAATTTTTCTTTAGGTGATAATGCCATATAATTTTTTACTTTCAGGAATCCTTCAGAATTCACGAATTTTTCAAGTTCCCTGAATCTTTTTAGTTCATCTGAATCGCTTACCATCATATATTCTCTGAAACCTGCTGATCGTTCAAATTTTAAAAATTTTTTTATACGAGGTGACCTGGATAAAATTTGGAGTTCTTTTTCTTTAAGACCGGCTTCTGATCTCGTAAAATCCCTGGAAGAAAGTGTCGCCTTTTCTTTGATATAATCATTTGAGCGGATAAATTCTGAAAGGCCCCTGTATCTTTGTAATTCACTGGACTTTTCAATAAATTCATATTCCCGCAGCTTATCAGAATTTAAAACTTTCAGATAGGATTTAATTGATTTGGACTTCTTATATCTCTTATACTCCTGTTCCTTACTAAATTCTTCTGTCTGATTAAACTTACGGGTTTTGATTTCTTTTATCCTAAGATTAAATTCAGGAGATTTAATTTCGTTTTCAAGTTCAATATAATGTTTAAGATCTTCAGATGCCTCAAAATCTTTAAATGCCTTATAATCACTTCTTAATTTATTCCACTTTTGTTCCAGCTTTTGCGTTTCCGGAAACATTCCAAGGAGAAATTTTATACTTGCCATATAGCTTGATTTGAAATGCTAAATTATAATTTGATACGGATAAATAAGTAAAAAGTTAATTGTAACTCAGAAAAATATCCAGTTAAAGATATAAAAAATGATAAAAGCATGCAATTCAGATAATATGTTCGGCTCAATATGTTTTCTAATTTTGTATAGCTTTGTACACTAAAGAGAGGAATATTTGTTTTAAATTTCTCATATCATAAATATAACTTTTAAAAGAAAAGTGAAATTAGACTATATAAGCGTCTAAATAAAACTTTAGTTAATAAAGATGTAAGAACTGAAAAATTATTTTAATGTTGATTTTAAAAATGAACTTTTGAATGGGAGATGAAACTTTTGCATTAGGCGTTACCTATCATCGTTTATGGGGTTTGATAATACTTCCATTTATATTATTAAAAAATAAGGAAGATTTATTTTATACATATTCTAATATTACCACAATTAATAATGAAGATCCGGTTTTTCAAAAATTAAAGGATGAGGAAAAGAAAGTATTAAAATTAGTTAATGATTATAGTGACAGGCAATTATTTAAAATTTTCTCAAAACATAAGAATGTCAGGGAATTTCATGAAAAAGTAACTAAAGAAAACATCGATTCATTTATACGTCCTTTTATTGAAAAGAGGATTAGTGAGATATTGCAAATAGCTATTTTTAATGGCATAAAGGTATTTAACAGAGAGAAAACAACAAGCAAAATTTTTAGTGATGATTTTTTTAAATTAGAAAAGACTCCTGTTGAACCTGTTTTTCAGTTTATAAAAAAGGATGAGGGTTCAGTTTATACTCTCAGGCTAAAAAAGCAGGGAGAAGTGATTTCCCTGGTTGAACATAATATTGAAGTATTGAGTAATTTTCCTGCTTTTATCATATTAAATAAAACAATTCTCAGGGTTAATAAAATTGAAGCAAAGAAACTTAAGCCGTTTATTCTAAAAGAGCAGGTTTTTATCCCTGCAAGTGCTGAAATCCAATATTTTAAAAGTTTCCTAAAAAATATTATCCGAAATTATGAAGTATATGCCGAAGGTTTTGATATAATTAATTTGAAGCCTGAAAAAGAAGTAAAACTTAGTTTAGAAAAGGGGCTTGATTCACGTCTTGTACTCGTCCTCAGATTCAGATACCAGAAAAAATTAGTGTTTCCGGCTTCAAAAGAAACGGTATTTGTTGATTTTACTGTTGATAAAGGAACATTTAAGTTTTATCGTTATAAACGTGATGAAGATTTTGAGAAAAAGTATATTGTTTTTCTTGAAGAACGGGGACTGACCAGTTATGACGGGAATAACTTTTTATATATTAATAATGACAGTTTCGATGATCAGGAAAGCGATTATAGGTTGATAGAATGGATTAATAACAATTCTGAAAAAATTAGAAATGCCGGTTTTATTTTAGAACAAAGATCCGCTGAATTTATTTATTATTCGGGTAAAATCGAATTATTATTTGATAAAACACTGGTAAGTGACTGGTTTGATATAAAGGCTGTTATTAAACTGGATAATCTTGAAATACCATTTTTAAATTTAAGGAAACATATTTTAAACGGTGAAAGAAAATATATTTTACCTGATAATACAATTTTTATTATTCCTTCAGAATGGTTTACAAAATATAAAGATATTGTTCAGTTTTCCAGAATTTCGGGACAAAAGTTGAAGTTGCACAAGCAGTATTTTATGTTCCTTAAAGAAACGCCGGAAGGGAATAAGAGTTCAGGAATACATGAATTAGTGAAGATTGATAAAAGAGACAGCTCTCTTTTTAAAGAATTACCTGAAAAGCTTTTGGGGACTTTAAGGCCCTACCAGATAGAAGGGTATACCTGGCTATGGTATCTGCAAAAAAACGGGCTTGGAGGCTGCCTTGCTGATGATATGGGGCTGGGCAAAACTATTCAGACTTTAGCAATTATCCTGAAAAACAAAGAAGATCAACTTCCATCAGATCAAAAACCATCCTTTGATCAGACCAGGGCACAATTATCATTATTTGAAACAGAGAATTCCGGCTTAACTTCGCTAATTGTTGTACCAGCATCTTTAGTTCATAATTGGATAAATGAAATCCGCAAATTTGCCCCACTTTTAAAAGTTTATGCTTTCTTTGGCAATCAAAGGCAAAAAGACTTATCATTTTTTAAAAATTTCGATATACTTATTTCAAGTTATCATACTGTGAGGCAAGACATTGATTTTCTGGTTGCTTTTAACTTTCATTATATAATTTTGGATGAAAGTCAAATTATAAAAAATCCAAACTCTCAAATTTATAAATCGGTTGAGAAGTTAAGGGCTGATCACAGGCTTGTATTAACTGGTACTCCGATAGAAAATTCTTTAACAGATTTGTGGGCCCAAATGAATTTTATTAACCGTGGATTATTAGGCAGCTTAAATTTTTTCCGGCAAAAATATGTGTATCCCATTGAGAAGAAGGGTGAAGAGCAAGCTGCTGAAAAACTTAAGGAGCTTGTCCGTCCGTATATTTTGAGACGTACAAAAACAGAAGTAGCCGTGGATTTACCCGGGATCAGTGATCAGCTTATTTATTGTAATATGACTGAAGAACAGAGAAAGTATTATGAAGAAGAAAAATCTGGTATAAGGAATCTTATTCTTGAAAATATTGATAAAAATGGAATCGAAAAATCTGCAGTTATAGTTTTACAAGGACTCACAAAACTCAGGCAAATTGCAAATCATCCTGTTTTAATAGATCATAATTATTATCATCAGTCAGGTAAATTTGATGAAATATTACGAAATGTTGGGAATATTATTGCAGAGGGGCATAAATTATTAGTGTTTTCTTCTTTTGTTAAACATCTGGAATTGCTAAAAAATGAGCTGATAAAGGAGAAAATAGATTATTCCCTGCTAACTGGCTCAAGTATAAACAGAGAAAAAATAATTAATGAATTTCAGGAAAATAAGGACTGTAAGATTTTCCTTATTTCTCTTAAGGCCGGAGGTTTTGGATTGAATTTAACTTCTGCGGATTATGTTTTTATTTTAGAGCCATGGTGGAACCCTGCTTCAGAACTTCAGGCAATAAGCCGGTCACATCGGATCGGACAGAAAAAAAATGTTTTTGTTTATCGGTTTATATCGGAAAATAGCATTGAAGAAAAAATACATAATTTACAGGAAAAGAAAAATAAGATAGCTAATACATTTGTGACTTCGAATAATCCAATAAAAGATCTCTCAAAAAATGAACTGGAAGAATTATTTTCCTAAATCATGTGCCTGATTTTCATTTTTTAGGGCCCGGTTTCTTTATCTTGTTTAGAAAGCGTATAAATAAAATTTCACGTCCCGTAATTGTTTTGAAAGATTATTATTTTTTCTTTCTTTTACATTTTATCCTATTAAATTTTGTAACTTAACTGCTTCCATAATTTTATTATATTGGCTAACATGATTTGTGTTAATGTTTTTAGCTGAAAATAAATTTAAGATTCAATTAAAGTAAAATAATTTTATTAAAATTTTAATGACATGGCAAACAAAAATAAATCATTAAGTCGGAGGGATTTTTTTGGGAATGCTGCTGCCTTAGGAGCAGTTGGAGCTGTTGGTATGGGTTATCTATTAAGTTCCTGTGGTTCGAAACCAAAATTTGCAGTACCTCCCGGAACGCCCCCTTTATTGGATACTGCGCCAGATGGCCCGGTATTAAAAGCCGGATTGATAGGCTGTGGCGGGAGAGGGACCGGAGCTGCTGTTAACTTTTTAAAGGCCGGGCCCAATTTACAGCTTACAGCTATAACTGATGTATTTCAGGACAGGATGGACAGTTGTCGCAAAAGCCTGAAAGACAGGGTCAAAGTTGAAATACCTGATGACAAATGTTTTTTAGGTTTTGATGGATACAAAAAAGTTATTGATTCAGGAGTTGATATTATTATAATGGCTACCCCTCCATATTTCAGGCCGGAACATTTTAGGGCCAGTGTTGAAGCCAGGAAGCATGTATTTATGGAAAAACCTGTCGCTGTTGACCCGGTGGGTATCAGATCAATTCTGGCTTCTGCAAAACAGGCAGAAACATTAGGGCTTACTGTTGTGACCGGAACACAAAGAAGACACCAGAAAGATTATGTTGAAACATATGCTCAAATTTACAATGGGGCAATTGGAGATATTGTATCTGCAAATTGCTACTGGAATCAGTCTAAATTATGGCATAGGGACAGACAACCGCAATGGAGTGACATGGAATTTATGATCAGAGACTGGGTTAACTGGTGTTGGCTTTCGGGAGATCACATTGTTGAGCAGCATGTTCATAATATTGATGTGATTAACTGGTTTACCGGTAAATGGCCTGTAAAGGCAGTGGGTTTTGGATCAAGACAACGCAGAATTACCGGAGATCAATATGATAATTTTAGTGTTGACTATATTTATGAGGGTGATGTACACCTTCATAGCATGTCAAGGCAAATAACAGGCTGTACCAATAATATTTCTGAATATATTAGAGGAACTGAAGGCTATTCCAATTGTAAAAACACAATTTATAACCCTGACGGAACTGTTAAATGGAAATTCCAATACCCACTGGATGATAGCGGTAAAGAAAATGAAAGAGGGATCACTGATCCCTATTTACAGGAACATATAGATATGGTTACTGCCATCAGAACAAATCAACCTGTTAATGAAGCAGAAAATATTGCTAAGTCAACTTTGGTTGGTATAATGGGAAGAGTATCAGCATATACAGGGAAAGAAGTTACCTGGGATGAAATAATGGCTTCAAATCTTCAATTAGGCCCGGAAGAGATAAAATTAGGTAAAGTTGATATGAAATTTGAGGTTCCTGTTCCTGGTACAGAAGATACTAAGGGAAGATAATTTTATCAGATATATCTTTCTTCAGGGCTTTCCATGTTGGTTCATCCATTTTGGCACCTATTACTTCTATTACTTTTCCTGCCAGGATCGTCCCAATAAGCCCGCAAGAAAATACAGATGCATTTTTTGATAAACCATAAATAAAGCCGGAGGCATACAGGTCTCCGGCCCCTGTGGTATCTACAGGTTTTGATTTTACAGGGCCGATTTGAATAGTTTCATTTTTATATCTCACAATTGAACCTTTGGCACCTGTTTTAATGATCACTATATCACATATTTTAGATAAGATCTCTGCTGCAGGGTGGGGGTCAAAACCAGTCAGTTCTTTTGCTTCTTCTTCATTGGCAAATACGATATCAACATATTTTTCTATTAAATCATTAAGTCTTTTCCTGTTTGCCCTCACCAAATTATAACTTGCAAGATCCATTGCAATTAATGTGCCCTCAAGTTTAGCGAGATTCATAATCCTGTCAATGAGTTTAATGTTTGGAATAAGATATCCCTCCAAATATAAGAGATCGTAGCCCTTAAAAATACCGTCTTTCAAATCATCTTCCGATAATTCATCAGCAGCTCCGAGATAAGTTGCAAAAGTGCGTTCAGAATCCGGAGTGATCAAAGTTATAGCTTTCCCGGTACTAACAGGTGAATTAAACAGAACAGGTTTTATATTATTTGTTATTAAATCTTCATTGAAAAATTTCCCGTATTCATCTTTTCCTGTTTTACCAATAAAAGTAGTTTTCAGTCCAAGATTTGCCAAACCGTGAATGGTGTTGGCAGCAGAACCTCCTGTACTAATAGTTTTAGGAAAACCGGAAATTTCTTTCATAATTTGATTTGATAATTCCTGGTTAACTAAAGTCATGCTTCCCTTAGATAAATTGAACTGCTTTATAAGTGCGTCATTATCCACACGGGCGAGTATATCTACAACAGCATTTCCAATTCCAATGATTTTCATTATTTAAAATTTTATAAACCCTGGAAAGTTAAGATAAAAAAAAATTAATTTTATAAAATTATTGCATAATTAAGTAAAAGCTATTAGTTTTGCGTGGCAATTCGGGCAAATGATTTTTTAGTGAATCAATAGTTCTTATTTAAAAAAAAATTAATATACTCCTCAGTAGCTCAGTCGGTTAGAGCGGCGGACTGTTAATCCGTAGGTCGTAGGTTCAA
>CAZLXM010000057.1:0-24447 GCA_964563105.1 uncultured Bacteroidaceae bacterium | reverse complement strand
GCTTTTTGCCTGGTCATAGACATCAGTGTTCAACCACCATCCTTCCAGTATATGGGTATAAATGGATTTGACGTCATCGTTTACTTTGTAAACGACATAACCACATTCCGGAAAACCTATTTCAGCCAGTAATTCATTAAGCTCTTTAATAGGCTCCTGTAATTTCATCAAGGCCTTTTCATTTTCGAGTTTTAGCAAATAAGTTGTGATAAATCCGATATTATCGCCTGTTGGTTTACTTTTTGTACGATACCCTTCAGGAAGATTAAAATTATCATCCGGTCGCGTAAATACGTCCACGTATTGCAAAGCATTATCCTCTGTTCTATAAGAGATTCTGACTCGTGGAAGTTTAATGCCATTAATATTCAAAACGCCTTCAATGCTTTCATATAATTTTCGGGAAGACCATTCAATACCATTAATTGCAAATGAGTTAACATCAATATAGAAGATAACTTCTCCTGCCCATCTGGGTATTGTAACTTTAGCACTATCGCCAAAAAAAGTTAGCAGATAACTATCTTTACCCTTATATGATCCTTTTATTACTCTCTTTTGCAATTCAGATCCGGTAGATATAAAATGTGCAAGCTTTCCGAAATGAAAGTAATGCCATTCTTTCATGTGCACTATTCCTTCGTCAGTTAATCCGAATTTGTCTATTTCTTCTTCGTTAAGAGTATAATTATTATTAATAGAGCGGAAGGGGACTCCGTCTTTGACACCTTTTTCAATCTTAAATTCACCTGCAATCCTGGTGCATTTATAATAATCACAGGCAACATCTATTTCAATCAATTCAGTACCAAAAGTATTTTCAAAAGGAAAGGATGTATTAAGTTTTACCTGCCCTGAATAAATATTCCATTTTTCTTCAGGATCAAGATATTTAATAGCTTTTTCCAAAATTTCTTCTGCAGATAAGTTAACACTGCTCTGTGCTTTAATCTGGTTACTGTATATGAAAAAACACAGTGTAAATACAAATGTAGTTATGGTTTTCATTGTTAAAGGATTTAATTGTTTTACATTTTATTAATTTACAAGAATGCTAAAAGACTTAGTAGAGACAGTTATAGACTATGTATATTATTCTTTAGTAAAAGTAAATTATGTGATAATTGTCTGAAATTATTATGTAAGATAGGTAATTAACATATACTTGTCAAGATGTGGAAGACTAATTTTGGATTAATAGAATATTTAATTTAAATTGATTTTTAATCTGCTTTTTCATATAGATATCTGCAGGCATTCGGCTATTTAAAGAATGATAAGAAATTGGAAGTTAAAATATTTTCGATTTTGAATAAATAATTTATTGTATTTTCATTTTTTGTATCTTTTTTTTGGTTTTTAAATGTATTATATTTTATTTTGTACTGTTATTTTATACAATAATTGATTTATATTATCAGATGAAGAATTTCAGTATATATTTCGGTTTTTACTTTTTTTACTTTTACTTCGGTAAGAAAGAGTAAACCGGGAATAATATGCTTATAATATTATACTTAACATGTACAAAGCCCCGGTAAAATCCGGGGCTTTTTTATTTTAAAATTAAATTTATGAAAATGAATGACAGTTTGAACAATAAACCTCTTAAAATAGCCATTCAGGGAGGTTTTGGCGCTTTTCACGATATTGCTGCTACACATTATTTTAAAAAAGAAAATATTGAAATAATTCCGAGAAATACTTTTAAGGATTTAATGAAATCATTAAATGAGAGAAAGGCAGATTATGGTATTATGGCAATTGAGAATTCCATTGCAGGCAGTATTCTTCCTAATTATAGTCTTATTAAAGATTCTCCTATGCATATAACAGGAGAGATCTACCTGAGGATAAGACAGCATCTTGTAGCACTTGGCGGCCAGAAAATTCAGGACATTAATGAAGTGCATTCGCATCCGATGGCTATCTTACAATGTCAGGATTTTTTTGATCAGCATCCATGGATAAAGCTTGTGGACAGCCATGATACTGCGTTAAGCGCAAAAGAAATTAGCGAAAAACAATTATTTGGTAAGGGAGCTATTGCCAGTAGTATGGCAGCCAGGAAATATAATCTTGAGATATTGGCTGAAGGTATTGAGACTAATAAAATGAATTATACCCGCTTTCTTATTATTAAAGAGAATGGCTCAAGACCTGATCTGGGAAAAGTGAATAAATCATCCATTCATTTTGCTTTGGCTCACCGGACAGGTTCTTTATCTAAAATATTATCAATTCTTTCGTACTATGATATTAACCTTACAAAAATACAATCTCTGCCAATTATGGGAAGAGATTGGGAATATCAGTTTTATATTGATGTGATTTTTGATGATTATGAGTGGTATAGAAAGTCACTTATTGCTATCCAGCCTTTTACCAGTGAATTAGGGGTATTAGGTGAATATGAAAAAGGAATTTCAATAATGGATTAATTTAATTAACATGGGAATAGAACTTAATCTGGAACCAATTATTCATGGCAATGAATATTTAAAGAGACCTATAATAATTGCAGGTCCCTGCAGTGCTGAATCTGAAGAGCAGGTAATACAAACTGCTTATGAATTATCTAAAATCGGCATTAAAATTTTTAGAGCAGGAATATGGAAACCCAGGACACGCCCTAATGCATTTGAGGGTATTGGAAATAAAGGGCTTGGTTGGTTAAGAAGAGTGAAGGAAGAAACGGGAATGCTGGTAACAACTGAAGTTGCAAATGTTAAGCATGTATACGAAGCTTTAAAAAATGGAATTGATATTTTATGGATAGGTGCACGTACTTCGGCAAATCCTTTTGCTGTTCAGGATATTGCTGATGCACTTAAAGGAGTTGATCTGACAATCATGGTTAAAAATCCTGTTAACCCCGATGTGGATTTATGGATGGGAGCTTTGGAAAGACTAAACAATGCCGGAATAAAAAAATTGATAGCTATCCATAGAGGTTTTTCATCTTATGAAACTAACCTTTATAGAAATAATCCGCAATGGCAGATCCCCATTGAATTAAGGCGTAGAATACCAGATCTAAAGATAATTACTGATCCATCCCATATTTGTGGTAACAGGCAGTTACTCTATGATATATCACAGAAAGCCATGGACCTTAATTTTGACGGATTAATGATCGAAACACATATTAACCCTGATAAAGCCCTTAGTGATTCAAAACAGCAAATTACTCCTCATGAACTCGACGGATTAATAAAGAAATTAGTTTTCAGGGAATATGATCCAAATGGAGTAAGCCACTTAACTCTTGCTGAATTACGTGAGCAAATTGATAAACTTGATGATAAAATTATTCAGGTCTTTGAACAAAGAATGAAAATAGTAGATGAGATTGGAAAATATAAGAAAGAACAGAATATTACTATTTTACAGACAAAACGGTGGGATGATATCCTGAAAAACAGAATCTCCCTGGGTATGAGAAAAGGTTTGAGTGAAGAGTTTATTTTAAAAATTTTTCAGGCAATTCATCAGGAATCTATTAATCATCAGAATGTCATTATGAATAAGTAATTTATATAAATGAAAACCATAAAACTTCATAGCAGGCAGGGAATTTGCAGTATTATTGCCGGTGAGAGTATGAAAAATGTCAGAAGATATTTTGACAATGAAAAATTCATCATACTTGCTGATGAAAAGGTAATAAAATATCATTCTGACAAGTTCCCTGATTCTCCGGTAATTTCAATCCCTTCAGGTGAAAAATCAAAAGACCTGTCTTTTATTTTGGATATATATAATAAGTTACTTAAGTATGAAGTTGACAGATCATGGTTCGTCCTTGCTTTTGGAGGAGGTATCACTACTGATCTGGCGGGATTCGTAGCATCTACATTTCTGAGGGGCCTCCCTTTTGGATTTGTGTCTACAACTCTTCTGGGCCAGGTTGATGCTGCTATTGGAGGGAAAAACGGTGTAAACCTGGAAGGTTATAAAAATATTGTTGGTGTGATAAGGCAACCGGAATTTGTTATATGCGATATTCAAGCTCTTCATACACTCGAACCTGAGGAATTTATTTATGGTTGGGCAGAAATTATTAAATATGCTGCAATAAAAAAGCCTGACTTTTACTATTATTTGGAAAATCATCTGGAACAAGGACTTAAATTTGATACAGAAGTATTGCAAAATGTAATATATGAGTCAGTGAAGACTAAAGTTGAGGTTGTTGAAAATGACGAATTTGAATATGGAGAGAGGAAATTACTCAATTTCGGGCATACTTTTGCCCACGGTCTGGAGAAATTATATGGAATTCCACATGGCTATGCTGTTTCCATTGGGATGGTAATGGCTTCAAAAGTTTCTGTAAATATGGGCCTCATTGCTTATTCTGAAGCTGAAAAGTTGATTAATCTTCTCTCTAAAGCCGGTTTACCGGTAAGTATTTCATTTGATCCTGATTTATTGTCAGATGCTATCAGAAAAGATAAAAAAAGAACCGGTGATGTTATCCAGCTGATTTTACTGAAAAGTATGGGAGAAGCTATAATTAAAAAAGTTCCTGTAGATAATTTTAAATCAATTATATATGATTTGCATTAGCCTTGGGAAAATAGATTTTCATCAGGCTTTGAAAATAGCTGAAAGTGCCGAAATGATTGAAATACGTGGTGATCTTCTGGATTGGCCTGTGGAAGATTATGCCAGGATTTTACAGGTTTCCAAAAAATCTGTATTTACTTTCAGGCCTGCAGAGAATTTAACTGATAATGAGCGATTTGAAATGTATCGTTTTGCTACGGAGAAAAAGGCACACTATATAGATGTAGAAATTGAAACTTCTTCAAAATTTCTTGAAGATATCAAAGAAATTATTTCAAATACACGGACGGAATTGATCCTGTCTTATCATAATTTTGAGTATACCCCTTCTTTTACTGACTTAAAATTGATTATGGATCAATGCAAATCAAAAGGTGCTGATGTTATCAAAATTGCAACAATGGTAAATAATTATGTAAATGCTGCTGATTTGCTTTCGCTTTATCGTGAAGACGGACGAAAAGTGATTATTGGAATGGGAGAAAAAGGGAAAATAGTCCGCGTAGCTTCAGTATTTATGGGTGCTGAATTTACCTTTGCTTCCCCTGATAAGGATCAGTATACGGCACCTGGTCAATTAAGTGTTAAAGAGATGGAATATATATACAATATCCTAAAAGTATAAAAATGAATTCATTTGGAAGAGTTTTCAGAATATCAATATTTGGGGAATCTCATGGCCATTCAGTTGGAGTTATTATAGACGGGGTACCCGCAGGTTTATCTCTTACTGAAGCTGATTTTGAAAAGGATTTAGGGCGAAGGCGTAGCGGGGCAAAAGGAACTACTACCAGAAAAGAAGCAGACAGGGTGAGAATATTAAGTGGTGTATTTGAAGATAAAGCAAGCGGTGCACCTATATTGTTGTTGTTTGAAAATACTAACATTCGTTCTTCTGATTATTTAAACCTGATTGATACGCCGCGACCAGGACATGCTGACTTTACCGCTTCTGTAAAATTTGGGGGTTTTAATGATTTTAGAGGAGGCGGCCATTTTTCAGGAAGATTAACTTTAGGCATTGTGGCTGCAGGTGTTATTGCAAAAAAGATACTCAATACAATAAAATTCAGTGCCTGTCTGAAAGAAGCCGGGGGTAATACTGATATTGATATGGCTGTTAATAATGCAATAAAAGAAGGTGATTCGATAGGTGGAATTGTTGAATGCAGGATCAGCGGGGTTCCTGCCGGACTTGGCGAACCTTTTTTTGATTCTGTTGAATCATTAATAAGTCATATAATTTTTTCAATCCCGGCAATTAAAGGTATTGAATTTGGTTCGGGGTTTGCAGCAGCAGGTATGAAAGGTTCTGTTCATAATGACCGTTTAATATCATTGGATGGAAAAACTGATACTAATAACTCAGGAGGGATTAATGGAGGTATATCTAACGGGAATGATATAATTTTCAGAATCGCAGTAAAACCTGCAAGCAGTATTTCAATTTCACAAAAAACCATGAATTTTAAAACTAAGGAATTAATTGATTTGAAAATTGAGGGAAGACATGATACCTGTATTGCACTGCGGGTTCCGGTAATTGCGGAGGCCGCCGCAGCAATTGTTCTTGCTGATTTGATGATGCTGGAAAATAAAATTAATAAAATAATAAGCTGATTTTTAAAATTATTGATATGAGAATTGCTATAATTGGAGCAGGAAATATGGGCTCCTGGCTGGTAGAGGCCCTTTGCCTTGAACATGAGATAGGGGTTTATGACACTGATAGAAATAAACTTAAATACTTTTTCAATTCCAGAAAATTTATTTATCTCGAGGATCTTCTGGAATATGAACCCGAAATGTTAATTAATGCCGTTAGCCTTGAAAATACAGTTAAAGTATTTAATGATATTGTGCCATTTCTTCCCGAAAATTGTATTCTTTCTGATATAACTTCTGTAAAAAACGGCTTGCTCAAATATTATGAAAAATGTGGAAAAAGATTTGTCTCCACGCATCCAATGTTTGGGCCGACTTTTGCCAATATAAAAAACCTAAAAGATGAGCATGCCATCATTATAACTGAATCAGATGAAGAAGGAAAGCAATTTTTTCGTGATTTTTATTCATCTTTAAAACTCAATATTCATGAATATACATTTAGGGAACATGACGAAACGATTGCCTATTCTCTCTCAATCCCTTTTTCATCTACCCTTGTATTTGGATCATGTATGCGCAAACAAAAAGCACCAGGCACCACTTTTCGGAAACATTTTGAAATTGCAAAAGGCCTGATGTCAGAGAATGATTTTCTTCTGGCTGAAATCCTTTTAAATCCATATAGTCTTGCACAAATACAAAATATCAGTAAAAAACTTGATGAGCTTCTTGAGATGATAAAAAACAGAGATACAGAAGGATTAAAAATATTTTTTGGGGAGGTGAGAAAAAATATTGGCGTGATCAAATAATATGAATCTGAAGGGCCCTTTGAGTTTCATGACTAATCTTGAAACGGTCATCAATTCTTTTCCCAATTATCCATGCAATTTTCGTTCCTGACAATAATAGCCAGATATTTTCCTTTTCAGGAAGGGATAATTTGTTATCAATAAAAAAGTCACTCAGCTTTTTCATATTTTTCATACCTAATGGAATGAAATAATCTCCCGCTTCCCATTTTCTTATGAGCAGCGGGAACTCAAGTTTATCCAGATCCAGCCAGGCAGTGTCCGGATCATTTGATATCTTGGATTTATTGAAATTATTTAAAATAGTAAGCTCTAATTTTAATGGTTCCTGTACATCTTGTGTCAGATCATCAATATAATAGCGTTTGAAAATCTGGCCCTTTAAAGGCTGGATTATAAGTTTTTCGCGATCTTTAACAAGCCTGTGTGTAGGGCTCAAAAACTGTTTGCCGGATATTGAACCAAGATTTTTTAAAATATTTTTTACTACTGAAGCACTAAAATCAAAGTCTGATAAAAGTTCGTATAACCAGGTGAAAATTGGTTCAAGCTTTTTAATTTCAGGAACAGATATCCATATATGATCTTTAGTCCTTACTAACATCCTTTCTTTAACTTTTTGTAATGAACTCAGATAAATCCCTTCAGCCTGTTGCAATCTGTTGATATTCTCCCACATAGTATTGACAAAACCAGGATTTAATTCCTTGAAAGCCGGAATGATATGATGCCTTATTTTATTTCTGGAATATTTTGTCTGTGAGTTTGTTATGTCTTCCCGCCAGTTTAATTCATTTTGTTCGGCATAATTTTGTATGTCTTCTCTTTCAAAAAAAATTAAAGGCCTGACCAATCGGCCTGACTTTGGAGGTATCCCCGAAAGCCCCCTGATGCCGGTTCCTCTTGAAAGATTTATAAAAAATGTTTCTGTAACGTCATTTTTATTATGAGCAGTTGCTATTAAGTCATATTTAATTTCATTTCTAAGGTCTTCAAACCATTCATATCTCAATTCTCTGGCGGCCATTTGAATTGATAAACGGTTTGCCTCAGAATATTCCAGAGTATCAAATGTTTTTGAATAGAAAGGGATGTTATATTTTTCGGAAAGTTGCCTTACAAACAATTCATCCAGATTTGAGTCTTCATTGCGAAGCTTAAAGTTGCAGTGTGCAATGCAGCAAGAATATCCTAATTTCATAAATAGATCGAGCATGACAATAGAATCAATTCCTCCGCTCACCGCAAGAATTATTTTATGATCATAACTGAATAATTGATTATCCAGACTCCGTATTTGAAATAGGGATAGCACTTTTTTGTTACTAAAATAATAAAAATCATCTTTAATTCAATTTATTTTTTTTAATCTTCAATTTATTCATTTGCTTTTAAATTGCTATTAGGGTTTATTGTATATTATCTTTGTGCAGAGTTTGATTTCTTTTATTTTGCTTTCGATAAAATTAAATTAATGTTTTTCAGTTTCAGGTTTGATAGTTAATTATGGCTGATTGCTTTTATAAATTGAAATTTGTCTTCTGCGGAAAGGTTAATCACTAAAATTTGAGAATTCAACTTTAACTTTATAAGGAAACAGTAAATATTACAGGGCTCTATAATTACAACAAATGGATACAAAAGAGAGGGTCAGAAAAGCAAAAAAGGTTACTTTAACTGGTTTTATAGTTAATATATTTCTTACTGTCTTTAAGCTTATTGCAGGAGTTACAGGTAAAAGTGCTGCAATGGTAGCTGATGGGATGCATTCCTTTTCTGATTTTATTACTGACATTATTGTTCTTGCATTTATTGATATATCAGGGAAAGATAAAGACCATGATCATTCATACGGACATGGCAAATTTGAGACTTTTGCCACAATGTTGATAAGCCTTGTTTTAATTGTGATTGGGTTGGGGATCCTGATCAGCGGATTAAAAAAAGTTTTTTTTTATATTATTAAAGATGAAATTATTGGCAAACCGGGAATGATTGCGCTTTATGCTGCACTTTTATCTATTCTGTGTAAAGAAATTTTATACTGGTATAATTTTAAAACAGGAAAGTTAATCGATAATAAAGCCATTATTGCGAATGGCTGGCATCATCGTACGGATGCTTTATCCTCCGTTGGAACGGCTGCAGGCATATCCGGGGCTATATTTTTAGGTGAATCATGGAGAATTTTAGACCCTTTGGCTGGTATTATTGTAAGTATATTTATATTAATCGCCGCCTGGAAGCTTTTAAAGCCCAGTGCGGATGAGTTGCTTGAGAGTTCTTTGCCGGAACAGGTTAAAATTGACATTATTAAAACTATTGAATCTGTGCCAGGTTTAAAATCTCATCATAACTTAAAAACCAGAAGAATAGGAAATAATTATGCTATTGAAGTTCATGCTAAAGTTAATAAAGACCTTTCAGTGGAAGCTTCACACGAAATAGCTACTCAAATTGAGAATGCCCTGCGAAAAAAGTATGGTCAACAGACCCATGTGGGAGTACATATAGAGCCTTTTTATGGTTAAATTTTAATTATAATTCAGTATAGCTGGTGAGTCAGGATAATATTTTTCCGGATTTAACCGGGGCTCCCCCAGAAAGTTTACCATATCAGACAGTTTTAAGCCGGGGAAACCGGGATAATAGACAAATCTTAAATGAAATGTTGGAAATACCAGACGTTCATTTCTGAATCTAACACTTAGTCCAAGACCTGAATAAAAATGATCAGATAAGATTGATTTGTTTTCACCGAAAAGGAAAGCCAGATCAGCGAAAACAGAAGTTGCAAATCGAAAACCCAGGAGAGTTGAAGGAGAAAAAGCTACAGATTCAAATTTCAGAATTAGCTTTTCAGTGCCAAATATTTCTTTATTCCTAAATCCTCTAATTCCTACAGGATCATTCAGGAAAACTTTTTCATCTGTGAACCTTTCGTATCCATTACGATAATCTATAGTGGAGAAAAACCTGAATTTGTAAGTGCCAAGAATGATTAAATTGGTAAACCACGATAAATGAATATCAGATATTGCCTGTTCAATTTTACCCTCATGTGTATGAAATCCGCCAATGGCAAACTTGAAATTTATATAACCTAAATAATCAATATAATCTCCCCTTGAAAATAAAAATGAGGTATAAAATCTATTTTTAAATTCTCCAAACTCAGGGCCAAAAACGAAATTTGCCAGGCATCCGGTTGGTATATCTTCTGTCCTTCCGAAACTGTAAATCAGATTACTTTTATAAAAACTTTGACGTGAAAAAGCAATTGAGTTCAACCAAAGAATTTTATTATGATATCTATAATATGAACTGGCTGTTACATCAGGGCGGTCAGTATATTCTTCCCTGAAAATTCCGGTTGATATCATTAGACTTAATCTGTCAGGCTTATGTGAAATATCGGTTTTTATCATAAAAGAACGGCCAAACCAGAAATCAAAATATTTAAGTTTTATTTTAGTATTGAAATATCCTGAATCCGGAAACCATATATTTCTGATTGTATTTAAATAATAGGTTGAAGCGCCACCTGCATATTTAGTCCCCGGGGTAAAAAATTTTCGTTTAAATTCTAAACCATAGGATTCTTTTTCGAATATATTAGTGTAAAAAAATTTGCTATTAATAAAGCTTCCCAGGATATTATTATTTTTATAAATTGCTTCATAACCTAAAGTACCTGATTTTTCAGGATTCCAATGAAAATTATTTTGTATTTCCAGTCCTGTTCCAAAAATATTTTTATCAAATAATTCCAGTTTAATGTAATTGATATCTTTAAATTCCACAAAAAAGGCTTTTGACCATACATCTTTGGTTACCAGAATAATATTTACATGAGTATCATTTCCAATAACAGGCTCTATCATTATTCTGGCATCTTCGATAAAAGGTAATTCCCTAATAATTCTTTCATTATCGGAAAGTATAGCCGGATTGATTTTATCACCAGGTTTAAAAAGCAGGTGACGTTGCAGTACCCTGTCGTGAGTTTTAATATGCAATGAATTGGCAGTACGATTTATAAAAGTACTTTTAGAAAAATTTGCTTCATTTTCTATATTTAGGCCAAATACATCCAGTTTAACAATTTTAATTTCATTGATAATTAAGCCATTATATTTAATAAATTTTCCAATGCTTCGCTCTGTTGTAATGCTGTCATCCTTTGATGGATTTGCGGGTGGAATAACGATTATATTATGCAGTTCCCTTATCCATTTGCCGGATACAGTTTTATTTTCAAAATTTTGAAATATATTTTCAGTTTTTTGCTTTCCGGGTTTCTTTAACTTTTTATTATTTCCGCGAAAAATTAAAGTTGTGGTATCTTTCTGTGTTTCCCCTTTATTGTTTCCACTGCCAGAAGTACTTTCTGAAGGTATGAATAAGCTGTCCGGAAAGGCATTTTGAGCCTCTGCAGCTAATGGAATAGTGGTTATAAACAGAAATATATAAGCGGCAAAAGGGCGCATATTTTCTGTGATTATTTGATTATTTCATTATTTTAACTTGTATTTTAATTAAAAAGCAGGATCCTGTCAGGTATGAATCCCTTATTTTTATGATTATTCTGTTTTATTCTTTTTCATGGATAACTGAATTCTTTTTCTTGCCACGTCTACATCAATTACTGTTACATTTACCTTCTGATGTAATTTTACTATTTCTGACGGATGTTTAATGAATCTGTCAGCCATGTTGGAAATATGAACAAGCCCGTCCTGCTTAACACCTATATCTACAAATGCCCCGAAATTTGTAATATTTGTTACTATTCCCGGGAGGATCATGCCAGGCTTCAGATCATTGATATTAAAAACATCGGGTGAAAATTCAAAAAATTCAATTTTTGAACGCGGATCACGGCCTGGTTTAGCCAGTTCTTCCATAATATCTTTAAGGGTTGGCAGGCCTGTCACCTGAGTAACATAATTTTTAATATTCACTTTTTTTCTAATGTCTTCATATGTTATCAGGTCAATTACTTTACATCTCAGATCAGCTGCCATTTTTTCTGCAACATGATAACTTTCGGGATGTACGGCTGAGTTATCCAGCGGGTTTTCAGCATTTTCTATTCTAAGGAACCCTGCGCATTGTTCAAATGCTTTTTCTCCCATTCTTGAAACTTTTAAAAGATCCCTGCGTGATTTGAATACTCCGTTTTGTTTTCGGAAATCTATTATGTTTTTGGCAAGTGTTGGCCCAAGTCCCGAAACATAAGTAAGCAAATGAACACTGGCTGTGTTAAGGCTAACCCCAACCATATTCACGCAACTTTCAACAACCTGGTCAAGGCTTTGCTTAAGCTTATTCTGATCTACATCATGTTGATATTGGCCCACGCCTATTGATTTGGGTTCTATCTTTACTAATTCAGCCAGAGGGTCCATAAGTCTTCTTCCAATGGAGGCAGCTCCTCTAACGGTCACATCATATTCCGGAAATTCATCCCTCGCTACTTTACTGGCAGAATATACGGAAGCGCCTGCTTCACTTACAACAAATACTTTTACATCAGATGAAAAACGTAAAGTTTTAATAAAATGCTCTGTTTCTCTGCTTGCTGTACCATTTCCAATAGCTATCGCTTCAATTTTGTAAGACTCAACCAGGGAAGTAATTTTTTTGGCTGAACCGGATCTGTCATTCTGGGGCGGATGTGGATATATTGTTTCATTGTAAAGGAGATTTCCCTGTTTATCAAGACAAACTACTTTGCAGCCTGTCCGATATCCAGGGTCTATAGCAAGTATATTCTTTTGCCCTAGTGGCGGGGCAAGCAATAATTGCCGTAAATTTTCGGAAAAAACTTTAATAGCTTCTTCATCAGCTTTTTCTTTATGGATGGTTTTAAATTCATTTTCTATGGAAGGTTCAAGGAGTCTGTTATAAGCATCTTTGATTGCCATTTCCACCTGATTAGAGGATTCCAGGGTCCCATGTACGAATTTTCGGAGCAGGGCATCTGTCACTTTTTCATTTTCTACTTCCAGAGAAATCCTTAAAAAGCCTTCCTGTTCCCCTCTTCTCATAGCCAGCATTCTATGTGAGGGACATTGATCCAGGGCTTCGGAAAATTCATAATAATCTCCATATTTTATTCCTTCTATTTCCTTCCCTTTTATTACTTTAGAAGATATTACAGCTTCTTTTGCAAAAAATCTTCTTACTATATTTCTTGCTTCCTGATTTTCATTTATCCATTCCGCAATAATATCCCGTGCCCCGGAGAGAGCATCTTCTGCAGACCTTACTTTTTCATTAAGGAATGTTTCAGCTATCGGGATTAAATTATTTTCTTTTTGCTTCCATATAGTTGTGGCAAGTTCTTCCAATCCATTTTCTTTAGCAATGCCGGCACGTGTTTTCTTCTTGGGTTTAAAGGGGAGATATAGATCTTCCAGTTCAGCTGAAGTTTCACATTTTTCTATTTGTTCTTTTAATTCAGGTGTTAATTTTCCCTGTTCACCAATAGTGTTCAAAACTGTTTCACGCCGCTGTTCCAGTTCTTTTAATTTCTTTAATTCATCTTTTATTGCACTAATCTGCTCTTCATTTAAACTTCCGGTAATTTCTTTGCGATACCGGCTGATAAAGGGTATGGAAGCATTTTGTTCAAGCAAAATTATAGTTCTGGCAATTTGGTTCTCGGTTATATCGAGCTTTTTGGAAATTATTTTCGGAAAATCAGCCATTATTTTTAAATTTGAAATCAGACTCAAAGATTAAAAATTTGTCTCATTTTTAAAAATAACTTATGTTAATCTTGTTGTCTCCTGCTAAATTGATGGATGAAAGGCCTTTAATTGCTCATTTGGATTATAGCCTGCCTGTTTTTTTGAATGAGGCTTCAATTTTGGTAAAAGAACTCAGGAAGTATTCTGTTGAAAAACTTGCTTCTCTTATGAAAATTAATTCAAGTCTGGCAGAGTTGAATATTCAACGTTATTTAACCTGGTCATCTGATTTTAATGTCTCTAATTCAAAACCAGCATTATTAATGTTTAATGGTGCAGTGTATAACGGGCTTAATGCAAGCTCTTTGAAAAATGAAGATCTTATGTGGATAAATGATAAACTAATAATTTTATCCGGCTTGTATGGAACCCTGCGTCCTATGGACCTTATAAAACCTTATCGACTTGAAATGGGTACCAGGTTTGAAACAGGATCAGCAAAAAATTTATATGCTTTCTGGGGTGATAAAATAACAAATATGTTGAATAAAATTCTCTTTGCCCATAAAGACAAAATATTAATTAACCTGGCAAGTCAGGAATATTTTAATGTTATAGATACTCAAGCTATTAATGGTAAAATTATCACGCCTGTTTTTAAGGAGTCACGTCCGGAGGGATTTAAAATAATTACAATTTATGCTAAAAAAGCAAGAGGATTAATGACCAGATATATAATTGATAATCGTATTAAAACAGTTGATGATTTAAAGCATTTTGATCTGGAAGGTTATTTTTACAGTGAAAATATGTCTGATGATGGTGAGATTGTTTTTATAAGAGACAGGAAATTCCCTTTAAGTTAGTACATTCGCATTTTATTCAAACTTAAATACTAAAATATGTCTGATAAAAAGTTTATTCCCTTTATTTCGCCGGAGACACGAATGCTCGAATTTACTATCAGGGCATTAATTATTGGTGTGGTGTTGTCAGTTGTATTAGGGGCTGCTAATGCTTATCTGGGATTAAAAGCCGGTATGACAATTGCCGCCACTTATCCTGCTGCTGTTATAGGTATGGCCCTGATCAAGGCTATGAGAGGGAGCATACTGGAAGAAAATTTTGCCAGAACTGTTGGTTCCATTGGTGAATCAGTAGCAGCCGGTGCTATCTTCACTATTCCTGCCTTCTATATTGTTTTTTTGCAGAATCAGAATGCCGGTATTGAGTCAAGGAATTTTTTCACTTATGGTGTAACTACTGTAATTCTTATTGCTGGCGGTATTCTTGGGATTATGTTTGTAGCCCTTTTACGAAAAGTGATGGTTGAGGATGCTGAGTTACCTTATCCTGAGTCTGTTGCAGCGGCAGAAATTCATAAATCGGGTGCTAATTCTGAAGGCGGATCAAAAACATTATTCAGCGCGATGATTTTGGGTGCTTTAATAAAAGCCCTTGGCGAATTTAAAGTATTTGAAACTTACTGGGAAAAATTTATAACTTTTACAAAGCAAAAAATTTCGGGATCTTCTATTGTGGGTGAGGGAGGGGCACTTTTAGGTTCACCGAAGGTCAGTCCTGCATATATTGGTGTAGGTTATATTATTGGTCCCCGCCTTGCCTCTTTGAATTTTAGTGGCAGTCTTATTGCCTGGGGTTTACTTACCCCTATTATTCTCTATTTTCTTGCGCCTGCTATTGATGTTGATATATTGGCTGCTTCTTTCATGCAGGCTGAAGGCATTGCCAGGGAGGCAGCTATTCAGAAAGCTTGGATTGCCAAAGCCTATGAAGTCTGGAAATTTATTGTAAGGCCTATTGCAATTGGAGGAATGCTTGTAAGTGCCATTTACACTCTTTACAAGATGCGCAAAAGTCTTTTTGCCGGGGTCACTCGTTCCATTGACGATGTTAAAAAAGCGGCTGCCGGTGTTGATACTGGTATTCCCAGGACAGAAAAAGATATAAGCTTTAATTGGGTAATGATTGGTATAGCTCTTGTAGCTATAGCCACTTTTATTATCACCTATTTTATTTTCAGCACTTCTGTTCTTGCAGCTATAGTTGCAGCCACTCTCATGATTATTCTGGCATTCTTTTTTGCTGCTGTTTCGGGATATCTTGTAGGGATAATGGGCTCAAGTAATAATCCCATCAGTGGCCTTACCTTAACTGCTTTGGTTGTTACTGCATTGATAATGGTTCTTTTAGGGGCACATGGTCATGAAGGTGTAGCGGCAACTTTGGGAGTCGCTGCAATTGTGTGCGTATCTGCGGCAGTAGCAGGGGAGATGCTTCAGGATTTAAAGGCAGGACATATTCTGGGAGGGACACCCTGGAAAATGCAGCTAGGAGATATAATAGGAGTAGTAGCCTCCAGTGTTGTAATGTTCTTTGTATTATTTTATTTGAACCAGGGGGATATTAATACCGGGCTTGTCCAGGGATATGAAGGAGGTTTCGGAAGCCGCAATCTAAGTGCACCACAGGCTAATCTTATGGCTATTTTGTCACAGGGGATAGTAGGCGGACATATGGCATGGCCATTAATAATCACTGGTATGCTTATGGGAATAGGGTTCATTTTGATGCAGATAAAAAGTCCAATGTTGGTGTGTGTGGGTATGTACCTTCCATTGGAAACAACATTTGCTATTTTTATTGGCGGTCTTTTTAAAGCAATAGTTCAAATGTTTCAGGAAAGAAAAAAACATAATGAAGCCCAACAGATCAGATCTGAGAATACCGGTATACTTATTGCCTCTGGTCTGATTGCCGGAGAAGCTATTATTGGACTGGTGTTTGCTGCATTTGCCGCATTTGAAATATTTCCGTTTTCAGTATTTGATAAGCCTTCCTATTTAATAGGACTGCTCGTATTGGGGATTACCGGTTGGGTACTCGTGAAATATCCTTTAAAAAGTGCTGGTAAACCTGACCAGTCTGTACAGCTATAATCTGATGCTCAATCCTGTTAAGGATGAATATCATTAAGAGGAGAAAAATTTTAAGAAATATCAGTGCCCTTGACCTGGTACCTGTCAGGATAGTAGGCCATGCGGAAGAGAATGGAAGAGTTGTACTGATGATTCCCAAGTTCGACAGCAGGATAATTCATCGTTTATTTCCTGTAACGGAACAAATGTTTTTCAGGATTAAGCTTGATGATAACGGAACACTGGTATGGAATGCAATTAATGGGGAGATTAATGTGGGTCAATTGCTTGCCCATATTTCAGGCACTGATACAATTAACAATGGATTTTCTGATACACGTGAACGTTTATTGAAATTTATTTCTTTATTATATGAAAGGAGATATATTAGTTTCAGGCAAATTTTAAATTGAAAATATTATGAAAACTCTTCAACATTTAAGACCTGCGAATTTATGGAAAATATTCCATGACTTAACGCAGATACCACGGCCTTCTAAAAAAGAAGAAAAAGCTGTTGAATTTGCAAAAAATTTCGGCTTAAAGCTTGGTTTGAAAACCATTGTAGATAAAAGCGGCAATGTTATTATAAAAAAGTCTGCTACACCTGGAATGGAAAACAGAAAGGGAATAGTTTTACAGGCTCATTTGGATATGGTACCGCAAAAAAATAATGATAAGGTTCACAATTTTGAAACAGATCCAATTGAAACTTTGATTGATGGTGATTGGGTAAAAGCCAATGGCACAACCCTGGGGGCAGATAATGGTATTGGTGTTGCTGCAGCATTGGCAGTAATTGAGGCAAATGATATTCAACACGGACCGCTTGAGCTTTTATTAACAATAGATGAAGAAACAGGTATGACCGGCGCTTTTGGGCTGGAAACAGGGATGCTTGATGGAGACATCTTATTAAATCTGGATTCTGAAGATGAGGGAGAGCTTTATATTGGCTGTGCCGGTGGAATGAACACTTCAGGTTATATGAAATACAAAGAAATACCGGTTCCGGATGGCATGAAAGCATACAAATTAAGTGTTACCGGACTGAAGGGGGGACATTCAGGATTGGACATAAATCTGGGAAGGGGCAATGCCAATAAAATAATGAACAGGTTTTTATGGTTTGCCGTGAACAATCTTGATATTCACATTTCGACACTGGAGGGAGGAAGTTTAAGAAATGCAATTCCCCGTGAGTCTTTTTCTCTAATTGTAGTTCCAATACAAAAAGTTTCTGAATTTGAAAATGCAGTTTTGAAATATTCAGGGATGTTTAAAAATGAATTCATCATTAGCGATCCCGGACTTTTATTTAAAGCTGATCCGGCTGAGTTACCATCAAAAATGATGAATAAAGAAGATCAAATAAAATTCGTGAGGATTGTATATGGAATACCCAACGGAGTTATGAGGATGAGTGCTGAGATTGAAGATGTTGTTGAAACATCTATTAACATGTCAGTTGTTAAAGCCAATAACGGGGAAGCAGAAATATTATGCCTACTGCGTAGTGCAGTTGATTCTGCTAAATATAGCGTGGCAAATATGACTCAGAGTGTTATGGAACTTGGCGGGATGAAAGTAACTCATGATAGTAATTATCCGGGTTGGAAACCAAATCCTGATAGTCCTGTTCTTACCGTTATGAAGCAGGTATATGAATCCAAATATGGAAAAGCGCCTGAAATTAAAGTTGTTCATGCAGGTTTGGAATGTGGGATAATAGGAGATGTATATCCAAATCTTGATATGGTTTCTTTTGGGCCTACTATAATTCACCCACATTCACCTGATGAAAAAGTACATATTGACTCAGTAGGAAAATTCTGGGATTATCTGCTTGACATATTAAAATCAGTTCCTGAAAAATAAATTCAGCGACTTAATTGCTTATTTAATTTATCTTTTTATTTTTTTATTTTAATTTCCATCCTTTTCTATATTTTCTACGGATAAAACGGGATGCTTCAGGATAATTTACAGCTTTCAGCTTTTTTGGATCCCACTCCAGTTTAGTTCCTGAACGATATGCAACATTACCGAGATGATTAGCTATTGTAAGTGGTCCTGAATAAAGGAAATTACATGTTGTGGGAGCATTGGTTTTACATGCGTGTATCCATTCCTGATAATGTCCTAAAGATTTTGGAATATAAGGATCAGGGGGACTGAAGCCTTTAAATTTTTCTTCAGGAAGTAAAATATGCTTATTATAATCGGACAGAAGCATTCCTTTATCTCCTATAAAGAGCACCCCGCTGCCCCATTGAGGGATTTTTTCCTCAATGAAAAGTGCCGGCTTTTTTGTGCCCTGATACCAATGAAGAGAAACAGGAGGAAGATTTCCCCGTTGCCCATAGGTATAAGTAATATGCATTGAAGCCGGTGCAATTTCAGGATGAGGTGGAGGGCCATCAGCTTCTATGGTTAATGGATGATCGAGCTTAAGCGCCCACCAGGGAAGGTCAATCCAATGGCTTCCAAGATCAGACATGGTACCATTACCAAAATCCCACCAACGATACCATTTTGGACCAGGCCAATAAACTTCATGGAATGGTCTGTAGGGGGCAGGGCCAAGCCACAGGTCCCAATCTAATCCCGCCGGAACAGGGGATGATCCTGTCGGGCGCTCCTGGACGAATACAATATCTTTATGAAGTTTTGCTTCCTCTTCACTTTGCCACCCCCATGCACGTGAAACCCATACATGCACCTCATGAACAGGACCAATAGCATTTGTTTCAATTAATTCAACCACCCTCCTGTAATTATCCCCTGCATGTATCTGTGTACCCATTTGTGTTGCGACTCCGGCTTTCCGTGTTGCTTCAATTATTAATTTGGCTTCATAAACATTATGGGTCAGAGGCTTTTCACAATACACATGTTTTCCAAGTTTTAAGGCTGGTAATACAGCAAATGCATGAGTATGCTCACAAGTGCTTACAACAATTGCATCAAAATCCTGAGGTTTGTCAAAAATATTCCTAAAATCCTTGATTTTCCTGGCCTTAGGATATTTTTCCGCAGCTTTTGAAACAGCCTGCTCATTTACATCACATAAAATTACAATATTTTCCGTACTTACTCCGGCCATATTTGCAGCACCACGATTGCCTGCGCCAATTATTGCAATATTGAGTTTGTCACTGGGAGCCTTATGTCCAAGGCCCGAAATAACATGTGAAGGAAGAATAATGAAACCGCCCATAGCTGTGGTAGCTGTAGTTATAAATTTCCTTCTGGAGAATCCTGTTTTATATTTCTTGTTTTGCATGATAGTAATACATTGATTTTGGAATGATATAATTCTGATTATAAAGATATTGTAAAATACTTAGTTGTGAAATAATATAAATGTAAGGTTGTAAAATTATTTATGTATAAACTGTATATAAAAATATTTATTCAATACCAATTAAGATTATTAGATTATTAACTATATATCACTTAATGATCAGATATAATCCGGTAATTACTGTCAAACTTCTTCGATTACGGAATCAAAGGTGCTGTCTGTTCTGCAGATGTAACTCCCGGAGCTAGTTCTATTATTTTAAGGTTCCTGAAGTGTATTTCAGCTCCTTCAGATTCCAAACAGAGATAACCTTTTTTAACAGAAGCCTGGCTTATCCCGTTCACGAACTTACCATTTACGGAAAGTTTAATTACTCCGTCAATACAAACTACATCATAGGTATTCCAGATGCCTTTTCCTTTACAGCGATTTTCAATTGATTTGCTTCTGGCACCTCTTGGATTATCAGGTATTATTTTTACACCTCCAACACCAAATAATTCGCCATGGACATAAGCTTCAGGCGGTTTAACCCCGTCTTTTATGTGCAGGTTTACCCAATCCAGTTCTAGCATCTGTATTTCAACTCCGGCAGGAAGTGACTTGCCTTCAGGAGGAATAGCATTGCTCCAGGCAAATACACCTGAATTACCTCCCGGCTCCATATGTCTCCATTCAACATGTAACATAAAATTTTCATATTGTTTTTCAGATCTGATCACTCCAATTGGTTTTCCTTTACAGATTAAAATATTTTTTTGTTTCCGCCATGTATCCTCATTTGTATTAACATTAATCCATTTTATAGTCTGGCTTTTTCCGGAAGATGCAGGAGAAAGATCTTTAACCGGAACTTCTTTGCCAAACAGAATCTCAAAAGGTTGTGAATAAAGCGCAGTGTAACTCCCTATTAATAAAATGATTAATAAGTTCTTGATGCGTAATTTAAAAAAAGTTGTCATTTATAAAATCAAATTAGATTGGTAATATTAAATTTATGAAATAATTGTTAACTGTATTCAGAAGTTAAATTTTTTAATTGTTATTTTAAAAAAGTAAATTTGTATTCCTGACTCATATTAAATAAAAAGTATCAAAATAATGAAAAAGGTACATTGATGCAAACAAATATAAGATATGGGCTGATCTACTCCAAATTTTTAATCACTTTTATACTTGATAATGAACAAGGGGCTTATCCTTCGTGTTACGATATTTTGACTTTAAAGTAATGAAAATTATTTTTATTAAAAGACTTTAAGTTTTAAAGTATTACCTTTACAGCATGTTTATCTAATTATGTATTAAATGGTTTCAATCAGAAAAGCCTTACCTGAAGATGTTGAAATTGTTTCAAGGTTATTCAGAAAAACAATAAAAACAATTAATGCTTTAGATTATGACCCAATACAACTTCAGGCCTGGTCAGCAAAATATGAAGACCTTGACTGGTGGATGGAAAGAGTAAGAAATGATCATTTTGTAGTGGCTGAAGATGATAAAAAAATTCTTGGTTTCTGTTCCATCAGTACTAAAGGAAGATTGGATTTATTATATGTCCATAAAGATTTCCAGGGTAATGGTATCGGGAGCGCTCTTATGGTTGAGGTTAATAAATATTTTAATGATCTCAGCATAAGAGAAATAACATCAGAAGTAAGCATTACGGCCAGACCATTTTTTGAAAAAATGGGGTTTCATTTTTTACGGCGTCAGATCAAAAATATTGATGGTATTGAAATTACAAATTATGTAATGAAGAAAAAGATTTCCCGATAAAAGTATAGAATAATTTTTATTTGTTCCTCTGATCTTCCACTTTCACTGAATTTCCTTTAAAAATATTTTTTTCAAGCGATATTCGCTGTGCTTCCGGACTTATCCGGATACCTGTTTTTTGATGGCCGTTAATAGTATTTTCAATAATGCATTTTCGGATAGTTATATCATTGGTTTTCCATTGGATATCTATCCCATAGCCCACTTCATTCTTGCCATTATCCCGGATCACACAGTTTTCAATAAGATTTCGGTCACCAGTCCGGTATTCATTAACTTCTTTACGAAATAGAATGCCAACCTGACCATTATTTTCGATTAAACAATTGCGCAGGATATTATCTGTATCACGATGACCAAAATTTATCCCGTATCTGCTATTTTCCGAAGCAATGCAATCTTCCGCGATTCCATCACATACACCCCAGCACCAAAAGAATCCCTGAGTATTCCCTTTAGAAGTGCAATTTTTAAAAATTGGCCTTTGAGAGCCGCTTCCCGGGTGAAATCCTAAAGTAGCATTATTCAGTGATGAACAATTTTCAAAATGAATATCATCACAAACTTGAAAACTAACCCCATCACCGTTAAAATTATGTTCAATTACATTTTTAAACCGCCATCTGTTACATGATAATAAATATATCCCTCCTGCGTAGTTGCCATTTAAATATTCGTTTTCTTCACGTCTGCCATCCAGAATAAGATTTTCAATACATACATCATCAATATTTGATCCATAAATTAATGAAAAACTTGTAGCAGCGCGGGCATTGTCCATCATCCAGTAATCCTTTTCAGTCAGTTTATCCAGGAACAGAATATTTTCATAAATGTCGGTAACAGTATAAAACAATATTGTTTTGGATGAGATTTTACTCTCCGAACTCAGGGAGATTCCACAGCCCTTAGTAAACCCTTCAGGGTTTTCTACCTGGATTGCATATTCATACCAGTCTGCTTCTCTAATGATTTTACTACTTACTCCGGGACTTTTTTGTAGTATTGTTTTTTCCCCTGAGCCACGAATTGTTATTCCTGGTTTTGGGAAAAGCGAGTTTCTCATAATATAAGTTCCGGGAAGGATATTTACTGTTCCTCCTCCGAGTCCTTTTACATAATCAATAGCTGCCTGAATTATTTTATCATCCTTTCCAATAAAGTCGCCTTCTGATTGCCCGACAGTAACAGAAGTTTTGCGTAATTTACGTATTGGGCGCATGGTTTTAAATTCCGGGGGCATAATGTATTCATTGGGATTATATTCAAAATCTGTTTTTAACAGGTACGGATAATCCCCGGACATCATTGGTGTACCGGTTAATTTAGAATTATCACTTACGGGTACTTGATTATTTGATAATACAGCAAGGCCTGCTCCGCTCATTACAGTAGTTCCGACGAATTTTCTTCTTGAATATTTTTTCATGTTTTGAAGGTTTATTAGAGTTTAAAGCATCAAGTTAAGAAATAAAAGTTTTTTTCTGTATCAAAGATATTTGAATTTTTTTTGTCAAAAACTTTTTTAATGAAATTGAATGACTGGCATATTTAGATAATATGAATAAAATAATTTCGTTAAATCAATTGTAACTTCTCCAAATCTGTATCGTTTAATATCATATTAATATAAGATAAAGGCTGAAGATATAATTTGTGTTTTTGTGATTTTATGAAAATGATTGGTGATACTTGGGAGTTAATGCTTTAATTTCCAAAAATTCAGTCAATATTTTTTAAAAATTTTAATATAAAAATTAAACCGGAATCTCATGAAGAATAAAAAGTTATTTAAAGTTTTTGCATCATGCATATTTTTTGTATGTATTTTAATATTGAATAGCTGCGAAAAAGATCCTAAGGATGATCATCCACGTCTCCCGCCACTGGAATCATTTTATATTGATTTTTCTGATTTTGGTGATCCTTCAGATACACTTGATATTAAAAAAGCTGTCCCACTTTATAATAATTGGGCTGCTGCTTTCTCCAATGTGTCTTTTTGGAATGCTCTTGCAACAATAAGTGTGGCTTTGCCGGCATCGGCTTATGTTGAAGCATTGAAGCAAAAACCTGTTTATTTGGGTGATGATCTATGGGAATGGAAATGTAATTTTAATTTTAATTTAAATAGCTATTGGCTTAGTTTGAAAACACATCATATTTCAGATGAATATTTTGCAGCAGAAATGTATATTTCATCTGCAGGGAGGGAGACATTTACTGAATTTAAATGGTTCGAAGGAACAATTAGATATGATCTTACCCGGGCTTCATGGATCTTATATGAAAGTCCTTTGGTACCCGAACAATTTCTTTCCATTGAATGGAATTATGACAATGAGATTAAATCAGGTAATATTACATATACAATAATAAAAGCCAATAATCCGGAAAAAAACAGTTTTATTTCTTATATATATTCGTCAGACAATTCGCTTTTATTTAATTCTTCTTATACGGTTTCATTAAGTTCAGGGCTTGTACTTATTGAATGGAACAATCAGACAAGGGCAGGCCGGATTAAGAACCCGCTATTGTTTAAAGATGATCTGTGGCATTGTTGGAACCGGAATTTACAGGATGATTTCTGTGGAGATTAAAATATTTGTTGAGCTATTTTCCTTATATTATCGGATATCCCTATTGTATAATAATGAATAGCCGGAACTCCTGCTTCCTGTTTTCCGGATAAATTTTTCGTCAAAATTATAACACGCATAAATACAGTC
>CAZLXM010000056.1:17666-25348 GCA_964563105.1 uncultured Bacteroidaceae bacterium | reverse complement strand
GGTTTTGCCCCGGCATTGAATGGAACTGAAGATGCACTCGACTCAATTATTAAAGCTATTTCAGCCGCAGGTTATAAACCTGGCAGAAAAGCTGAAGGTGGACAGGTTTCCATTGCGCTTGATGCTGCTGCATCAGAATTTTTTAAAAACGGAATTTATGATCACTCAATTTTTGAAGGGGAAAAAGGCGCAAAAAGGACTTCTATTCAACAAGCTGAATATTATGCGGAATTGATAAATAAGTATCCCATTGATTCTATAGAAGACGGGATGGCTGAAAATGACTGGGAAGGATGGAAGGTTTTAACCAACCTTATTGGTTCAAAATGTCAGCTTGTAGGTGATGATGTATTTGTCACTAATGTTGAATACCTTAAAAAAGGGATTGAACTTGGATGCGCAAACTCCATACTTATAAAAGTAAATCAGATCGGAACACTTACAGAAACTCTCGATTGTATTGAAATGGCACACAGGGCCGGCTTTACAACGGTTACCTCTCACCGTTCGGGTGAAACTGAAGATTATACTATTGCCGATATAGCTGTAGCCACAAATTCCGGACAAATAAAAACCGGTTCATTAAGCCGTTCAGACAGAATTGCCAAATATAATCAGTTGCTCCGCATAGAGGAAGAACTCGGTGATCTGGCAGTTTATGGATACGATAAATAGTAATGTTATATAACCAGCCCTAAAAGCTAAGCCGGAGAGATGTTTTATCGGATTTTTTTAACTAAAAGCAGTATAATTTTAAAGCTATTATTTGCATTAAAAACAATAATATAAAAAGGAATAATAATACTCCTTCTATAAAATAAAATTTTGATTACGGATATAAAACAGAAATAATGTATTTATATCCGTTTTTTATTGACTAAAAAATATTTATCCAAAAACAATAATGGAAAAAGAATGTTATTTTATTATTGCATAAACTATTATTGATTAAATGTTGTTAATGATTTTTTGTTATTTTTACCTTCATTAAATTAAAAATTATAATTTTTTAATAGATAATATTAATAATTATGACCAGTCTAAAAGAGAAACTATATGAAAAGATTCTGGCATGGCGGCCCAGAACAGAAAAGCTTCTAAAAGAATACAAAGATGTTGTTGTGGATCATGTTACTATTGGGCATATTTTAGGTGGTTTACGTGGTTTAAAGTGCCTGGTTACAGACATTTCCTATCTTGATCCATTGGAAGGTATTCGCTATCGGGGATATACACTTCCGGAGATTTTTAAAAAACTTCCTAAACCTAAAGATTCTGAAATGCCCTATGTTGAAGGTTTGTTTTATTTGCTTCTTACGGGTGAAATTCCAGGAGATAATGAAGTATCTGATGTAGCTGATGAATTTAATAAAAGGCGTATTTTACCAAGATATGTTTATGAGGTTATTGATGCTTTTCCCTCTATTAGCCATCCCATGGCTATTTTTTCCACCGCAATTTTATGTATGTCGAGGGAATCATTTATGAATAAGAAGTATAAGGCTGGTATTAATAAATTGGATTATTGGGAACCTACTTTTGAGGATGCATTAAACCTTTTGGCAAAATTACCTGAAATAGGTGCTTATATTTACAGGAAACTTTACAAAGACGGTAAAAGAATTCAGTCAAATCCTCTGACTGATATGGGTGGAAACTTTGCTCATATGATGGGAATTAAGAAGCCTTATGATGATGTTACCAGAATGCATTTTATTCTTCATGCAGACCATGAAAGTGGTAACGTAAGTGCTCATACAGGTCATCTTGTTGCCAGTACTCTTTCTGATATATATCTGGCAATTTCAGCTATGATTAATGGCTTAGCCGGATCCTTACATGGTTTGGCAAACCAGGAGGTACTCCGTTGGCTCCAGGATCTCATGGATAAAATGGATGGAAAAATACCAACAGAAGATGAAATGAGACAATTTGTATGGGACACCCTTAATGCAGGTCAAATTATACCGGGTTATGGGCATGCGGTGTTAAGAAAAACTGATCCAAGATATACCTTGCAAAGAGAGTTTTGTCAAAAATACCTGCCTGATGATCCCCTGTTCAAATATACAGATATCTTATATAAAGTAGTCCCTGATATTTTAAAACAGCATGGAAAGGCAAAAAACCCCTGGCCAAACGTTGATGCACAGTCAGGTGTTATTCAATGGTATTATGGAGTAACAGAATACGATTTTTATACTGTTCTATTTGGGATAGGAAGGGCCATTGGTATATGTGCAAATATTATCTGGGACAGAGCTTTATTGTATCCTTTGGAAAGGCCCAAATCTATTACTACCGAAATGCTTGAGAAAATCGTAATGGGTGAAAAACAAATTATTCAGGAGAAAAAGAAAGATCAATAAACTATTTGCAATTATCTTATTCTAAAAATTTAATTTTCTGATTTTTCTAAAAGAGATTGCATTTTTTGAAGAAGAATATCTATCTGAAAAGGTTTACTTATATAATCATTCATTCCAACTGCGAGACAATTTTCCCTGTCACCGGATAAAGCATTTGCCGTAATAGCGATGATGGGAGTATGAGTTTTAGTTTTTTCTTCAATTTCACGGATTTTTTTTGCTGCAATAATGCCATCCATTACCGGCATTTGAACGTCCATAAGGATAATATCATAACGTTTAGCCTGGAATTTTTCAAGCGCTTCCTGGCCATTTGAAGCAACATCAATAGTTTTTACCATATTTTTAATACTCAGAATTACAATTTTCTGATTTATCAAATTATCTTCAACAAGTAAAATGTTGGCTTCTTTTATATCAGTTTTTTTCTTGTCCCTGAAAACCGATGTGTCAACAATAGCTTCAAGCCTTCTTTCACTATCTTTTCCATAAACCAATGAAAACTTAAAAATTATACGATCTTCTTTCTTGTTAATTATAAGATTTCCCCCTGAACTGTTAATGAGCTTGCTAATGTTTTTAAGATCAGAAGGTTGAATATCAGGAAAATCATCACAGGAATCAGTATGCTTGTAATTTTGTAATTTTTTGTAACAAGTTTCAATAGTAAAAGAAATCTTTACTTCTGAACGATTTTCTTTTTCCGGAATTACAAAAATCTGAATCTCCTGCATTTTATCCTTCTGCTGATACATTATCCCTTGTAGAAGAGTTAAGAAAATCTGTTTTATTTTTACAGGGTCTCCCTTAATATATGTGTCAATACCTGAAGAAAAATGCAAACGAATAGATAAAGCTTCACTATCAATAAAAAGTTTGGTAATACTTATCATAGTATTTCTTAGATCGAAGCTGATAACAGATTCCTTAAAATCAATCAGATCAGTATGTGAAACATCAACAATCCTGTTAACCGCTTCGATAAGATTATTTGTGGAAGCTTTTAATGTATCAATCAAATCGCTTTGCTTTTCATTTAACCCTGAAATATTTACAAGATTATTGACAAGAAGGATATTACTGAGTGAGGTTCTTAACTGATGTGATAAAGATGCTATAAACTCATTTTTTTCATGGACTTCACGTGTTGCCTTATCTATTTTACTTTGAAGATTTTGAAGTTTATTCCTTAGTAGGGAAACAATTGTATAAATTAAAATACTTAAAGCAAGTGAACCGCCTAAGGTTGAAAGATAGTAAAATGGATGAAGGAAAATATCTTTAGATATATGAAAAAATAATGCAGGAATACATAACAGAATTAATGCAAGGCAAAAGATTATTCCCCGTTTATAATCATGCATTAAAAAAACTGAGACAGGAAATAAAAATAACCAGAAATATCCGTAAGCAAAAGTATCAGGATATCCGTAAAATAAATAAATAGAGATCAGGCCGGTAATTATTGTAACCAGATGATATTGCCAGTCCTTCTGCTTATTAAATGAAAAGATAATTTGAACAGTTACAATAATTAAAAATGCAACTAATATTATTATTGACGGAATAATATTATTATTGAAAAGATGCCAAAGACCGGAAACGAGAAGGATCAATTCAATGAAATAAACGGATAAAGAAACTAAAACAGGATTTCTCTTCAGATCATCCGAATCATTTTCGTCCAAAACGAATATATGTTTCAGGTATTTGTTATAAAACATGCGAATTGATTTCCAAATTCAAATATAAGGAATCTTTTATTTTTATCAGGTCAGGAAAAAGTATTAAAATGCAATTGGATTATACGTTTTGATGAAATAAAATGTTACTGTTTTAGGTTAATATAAATGATTTTTGGATTTTTTGATTTTTCTGTTTATATAGTTAAATTGAAATTCTAATTTTGCTAAAAATATTATTAAGGAAATTTATTGAATTTGTTACCATTAAATCTTAATTTGTGAAAAAGAAACTTATTATTTTAATATTTGGGTTCATTCCGTATTTGGGCCTGTTTGGCCAGGTACCTGAATCAAAAATGGTGAAATACACGCCTGACTTCGAATTTAATGAAGGATTCTTTATTAGTTTTGAGCAGGTAAGGGCTAATGCCCCTATTCCACCAGCCAGGCTTATCAGTGATTTTGATTATACAGATCCGGATTTTTTTAATAAAATTCTGGACAAAAAAAATCTCTCTTTTTTTGATGAATTTGGAATACGTCAGGAAACAGACATAAATAAATTATGGGGGATCAGTAAAAATGGGGCAATATATATTCGTGTAGGGGAGGTGTTTAACAGGGTTACTTTTATTGGGAGTATTTGTCATTTTGTAGCTACCATTACCACCTATAATACCAGGTATTATGATCCATATTATTATAATCCATATTACTATAACCCCTATTATTATCGACAAATGTATTCCCCTCCTACTTATGCATCTTCAGAGATGAAACAATTTCTCATTGATTTTGATACAGGGAAAGTAATGGATTATACTGTTGCAAGTGTGGATGTACTGTTAATGAAGGATCCTGAATTACATGATGAGTTTTCTGCCCTTAGAAAGAAGAAAAAAAAGCAACTTAAGTTTATGTATTTACGTAAATTCAACGATAGAAATCCTTTATATTTACCCCTTAATTAAATAAAAGTATATGAGAAAAATTATTTTATCCTTTCTTTATTTGTCTTTAAATCTTTTAGTCATTGCACAAAGAGCCTATATGCCAACATCTGCTGATCTGGAAGATTTTTTAAAATCAAAAACTTATGTTGTTTTAGAAGCAAGTCCATTTTCAGATTTTAATATAGAAATGAAGGAAATAATGACCAAAATCTGGAATCTTACAGATTTTGACTTTATTAAAGCAGCCGAGTTTGAGAAAAAATCAAAAGATCCTTCCTGTTCATTTATATATACTACATACGTGACATTAGACAAAGATAAGACTGATTCAAGGTATGTTTTTATTCATCTGGCCCTTGGAGGAGATAATACATCTTTGAACGATTTAAGAGATTTCGTTTCAATTCCATTGGGTTATTCAGGGGCCGATCCTGATAATTATAACTATAAACTTGGATTGTTTGTAAGGTTTATGCAAAAACATATTGAGTTAATTAAAGAAAAGCCGGAAGTGATCTCTTCGAATGTATTTAATTACTATAATAAAAACATGGCTGATGTAAAAGAAAAGACTTTGTATCTCATTGCTGATGAGCTTACAAATGAAGTAAATTCTGAATCAAAAATAAAATCTGTTTATCCTTATAAAATAAAAATCGTAGATAAAGATGAAATTCGGGATGCAATTTTGGAGGGTGATAATAATGTTGTCTTTCTGCACAAAGTAGGCCCGGAAGGCAGCAAATTGAAAGCCCGCTGTTATAAATTTTTAGTTGGTGCAGGGGATGCCAATATATATTACTATCATTATCATATGGTAAATCCTAAAAATAAAGATGGCTTTCTTTTAGCAGATTTTAAAAGATTAGTAAAATCAAATTAATTATAACTTTGGACGAATAGCTGCTTAAATTTATTTGGAGCTTTGAGAATTCCCTTTGAAGGATTTAACAGATTATATTAAATCAGTTTTATTCTTAATTAAAATCTCATGAGGAGAATTCTTAGATAGAATTAAAAATATTTAAATGACAATTACTAAGCCCTCAATACCTAAAGGAACGAGAGATTTTTGCCCTAAAGAGATGGTCAGAAGAAATTATATATTTCAGACCATCAGGCATAATTTTGAATTATTTGGATTTCAGCCTATTGAGACTCCGGCAATGGAGAATTTATCCACTTTACTGGGTAAATACGGAGAAGAAGGAGATAAGCTGCTCTATCGAATTTTAAATTCCGGAGATTTTCTTTCGGGAATTTCAGTAGAGGAACTCGATAAACTTTCATCACAAACCCTTTCATTAAAAATTTGTGATCGCGGGTTGCGTTATGATCTTACCGTTCCATTTGCCCGATTTATTGTTCAGCATAGAAATGATATTACATTCCCATTTCGCAGATATCAGATTCAACCCGTATGGAGGGCCGACAGGCCCCAAAAGGGCAGATACCGGGAGTTTTATCAATGTGATGCAGATATGATTGGGAGTGATTCGCTTCTTAATGAAGCTGAATTAATACATCTAATGGATAAGATCTTTATTGATTTAAAAATTAATGTCTGCATTATTTTTAATAACAGGAAAATATTAATGGGCCTTGTTGAAAAAGCCGGAGTTCCCGAAAAGCTCAATATGGTAACTAATGCTATTGATAAACTTGAAAAAGCGGGAAAAAATTGGGTAATTAATGAGTTAAGAACAATAGGTTTAAGTGAAAGCTCAATTTCAACAATTCTGCCTTTGATTCATTTTAAAGGTACGAACAATGAAAAAATTGAGTTTTTAAAAACATATCTTGAAGGATCAAAAACCGGAATAGAAGGGATAAATGAACTGGAAGAAGTCTTAACATATACTAATATCATTCCTCTTCAAAACAGGCTGGATATAGATATAAGCCTTGCACGGGGATTAAATTATTATACAGGTGCAATCTTTGAGGTAAAAGCTCAGGATATTTCCATTGGAAGCATATGTGGGGGAGGAAGGTATGATGATTTAACGGGAATTTTTGGAATGCCCGGAGTTTCCGGGGTTGGAATATCATTTGGGGCCGACCGGATTTATGATGTTCTTGATAAGCTCGATAAGTTCAATTCTGTTTCCAAGGCAAATACTCAGGTGTTTTTTGTGAATTTTGGTCTGGAAGAGTCACTTTATTCTTTGAAAATTTTACAAAATTTAAGGGATAAGGGGATAAATGCAGAAATTTATCCTGATGCACTTAAAATGAAAAAGCAACTTGATTATGCTAATGCAAATAATATCCCTTTCGTTATTCTGGCAGGAGAAAATGAAATTTCAAAGCATTCTGTAACGATTAAAAATATGGCCATGGGAACTCAAAAAACAATGGCTGTAAATGATATCTATGCGTATTTAAAAGATCAGGGGATTTAAACTTTTTCTTTTTTTATTGAAGATTTATAATTAGAGACTTTCCTGATACAATAGTAAAATCTTTTTGAATTGTATTTATAGATTCTTTTGCATGAGCATTCCTGAATATGAGTCTGTAATTACCCGGTTGGATAAAAATTGTTTGTTGCCTCAATTCGGGATTAAGGTTATAAATATGACTTTGACTATTGTTTTCAATAAGATAAAGACTTCCGAATCCTTTAACAGGACCTGTAAATGTAACCTGACCCGGGACTGGTATTTCGATTG
>CAZLXM010000056.1:0-17656 GCA_964563105.1 uncultured Bacteroidaceae bacterium | reverse complement strand
AATTTCAACATCTTTAATTAACAGAGAAGGAATAACCGGAATTTCAAGATCATATTTACCTGTCAGGAATATTCCTTTGTCATTGAATTTCTGGTTTGATAATGTTTGAATTTCTCCCTGTTTTCTCACAACAAATATTACATTGTCATATTCTTTTCCTCTGACAGTTTTTACAAGAAGTGAGCCTTGTGGTGCGGGAACATTGATGATATTGTGAGTATTTAGCAGGATTTTTATACTGTCAATGATAACTGGCGGGAGTGTATGAACCTGTAGTGTATATTCAGGAAGATGATCAATATATAAAGTATCCGGATTTCCCGGTTTATTAAGTGTATGAATGAAATTATATCTTACTTTGCCCGACATTCTGTCGTAAAAAGTCATGTTAACATTAGTTTCTGTAGGATTTCCATAAATATCCAGAAGATTTACCTGTGAAGTGGTCTCATTTAGTACCTGACTAAGGACAATAGCTATGGCTTCCCTGAATTTTGATTCATCCTGTACATTAAAGAAATAACCAACACAATCAAAAGTTTCTCTAAATCCCGGGTCAAGTCCAATACCAATAACAAAAGGTTTTAGTATTATTCCTTTTTTCTGAAGTTCCATTGAGATAGCGCAGGGATCTCCGTCACAAGCTTCAATTCCATCGGTTAATAGAACTACAATATTCCGACAATCGGGACATACCGGAAAATCATCAATAACCTGGGCAAGCGAACCGGCAATCGGTGTAGTCCCTTTTGGTACTATTTGTTTAAGCTTATCTTTTATTTGTTTAATATTATCTGCATTAAAAGGAACTTCAAGTTTGGTGTCGCTGCAATCCTGAGGCGGTACAGGACTTTGATGGCCATAAACACGCAGGGCCATCTCAATATTATCAGCTTTTGCAAGACTATCTGTAAGGTCCAGAAGAATTTTTCTTGCTATCTGAATTTTGCTTTCGCCATCCCATGTGGCAGACATACTTTGAGAGGCATCGAAAACAAATAATACCCGGGTTAAAGGTCTTGTGTCTGAGGAATATAAATTATATGAAGATATAATTATGACATAAAACATCAATAAAAAAGCAGTAAGCTTTTTATAAATTTTTATCCTTAACAGATCCATGCAAAAATGTAGTGAGTTTTTATTAAAACATTTTATAAAAAGGGAAAACAAACATAGAGAAAAGGTAAATAACAACCAAGATAAGAATAAATTCAGGCTAAAAATATTCTCTTAATTATTATTAAATTGTTTTTTTCCTGCTGTTAAAAAGTCTATAAAGTTTTGAATATTAAGGTCCTTCCCTTTTAAAGGGGCCAGTAAATTACCTTTATGGTCAATAAGCGCATATAAAGGAGTAGCTATAGAATTAAATTTATCTATTTCAAGCTGCTTATTAATATCGCCTATGGTCTTAAGTATTTTCCCATCTTCTTTGTTTATAATATCCTTATCATCTACACGGGTTTTATCGTCGGTATATAGAGAAATTATTACAAAATCTTCATTCAAAAGTCGTAGTACGGCAGGATCAGACCAAACAAGATTTTCCATTTGTTTGCAATTGCTGCAGCTATGTCCGGTAAAATCAAGAAATATTGGTTTATTATTTTCAATTGCGCATTTGATCCCGTCTTCGAAATTAAAATAACCTTTAAGTCCGTGTGGTAAATGAAAACGTTCATCATATTTCCCGGGCCCGCAATATGTTGTATTTTGATCAGTTTTTGAGACTGAAATAGCATGGGCAGATAATGAAAAGCTTTCAGGAGTTTTTGGAGGGATAAGAGAAGCAATAGATTTTAAATCTGCACCAAGTATTCCAGTGAATAGATATACAGCAAAGACAAAGGATGCCAGAGCCGGTATAAATCTCGGAACACTCAGGAATAGGAGGTCACTGTCATGTGCAAATTTTATTTTTCCTAAAAGATATAAACCTAACATGATTGCCAGGACAAACCATATTGCAAGATATATTTCCCTGCTTAAGATATTTAAATGATAGGACTGATCAACAGCACTAAGGAACTTCAGGCTGAAAGCCATAACAAGGAATCCTAGAACTACTTTTACTGAATTTAACCATCCTCCGGATTTAGGCAGATTTTTTAATACTGATGGAAAAATAGCCAGAAAAGTAAAAGGAATGGAAAAAGCCAGAGAGAAAAAAAACATTCCTAAAATAGGTTTGAGTGCTATTCCTCCTGCACTTTCAATAAGAAGTGACCCGACAATTGGACCGGTACAGGAGAAAGATACAAGAACAGTTGTTATTCCCATGAAAAATGCACCTCCGATACCACCTTTGTCTGCCTGTTTATCAGCCTTATTTATAAGTCCGGAAGGAATGATCAATTCGAACATACCCAGAAAGGAAGCAGCAAAGATTATGAAAATAAGAAAGAATAACAGATTGGGGATCCAGTGTGTGCTAATTACTGTTCCGGCATCTGCGCCAAGGCCTGTAAGACCAACAATTACTCCAAGTCCGGTATACAATAAAATTATTGATAAACCAAAGGTCAGTCCCTTCAACACTGCAGTTCCCCTATTAGAACTCCCCTGCATAAAAAAGGAAACAGTCATCGGGATCATTGGGAATACGCAGGGAGTAAGAATTGCTGCAAGTCCTGCAAGAAATGCAATCAGAAGAAAAAGAAAAAGAGATTCTTTTTGTGTTTGAGGACTGCTAAAATTATCAAGCGATAAATCAACAGATGTGGCAGGGCTGGTTTTATTTTCTGCAATTACTTCATTATTAGATGCATCAGGAAAAAAGCCTGAGCCTTTGGAAATATCTTTTTTTGCAATATTATTTACATTTTTTTCATCATTTGTTTCTGTCGCTGATGTAATTTTAAAATCGGAAAAAGAAAAAGAGAACTCCTGCTGATTGGGTGGGAGGCAGGTTTCATCATTACAACATTGATACTCGACATAACCTTTTATCTGAAAATTCTGTTCCGAGTTAATTTTTATTTTTTGTTTCAACTCGATATTTTGAGTATACATCCCCACATCAAACTGAAAACCGGGATCATATTTTATTACCGGCTTTACCAGTTCAATTAATTCACCTTCCAGGCTGTACTCATTTGAAATTTCAAAATGTATTGAAGTAGGAATAGGACCTTCCTCTTTAAGTTTTATTGCATATACATGCCAGGGCTTTTCAATATTTCCTTTAAAAAATAAGTCGAAGGTATTATTTCCTTTTTCTTCAGACAGGAATTTCCAACTTACAGGATCCTTAAAAGTAAGTTGGGAAAAAGCAGGAAGGTTTAATAAATACAGTATATATATGAATATTATCCTTTTCATTTTATATTGTTATTGAAAAATTAAACTATGAAATAATATTGTTGCGCTTTCACAATTCAGGTATTTTTCTATTCATTAAGCATTGATACAAATGATCGGCAAAGATAACAAATATAAATATATGGATAAGTCAACCTGAGGGATGTCAATTGCTAATCTTACGTTAGAAGTATTAAAAAATGTTAATTCCATATTCGCAGGTATTTCCTGAGAGATAAGAATTGAATTCAGGAAACTGGAATTCTTAAATTTATTTTCTGTTATTTTTAAATGATAGTTTTTCAAATTCGAGGCTTGCCATAATGAAAGGCCCAAGGACTTTCCCTTCGGTTTCATTATTTACAACCACATCCTGCCCACACAAATAATAATTGGCATCACCCTTGCGTGTCCCGCTCAATCCTGCAGATTCGCAACTTTGGATCAATTTAATTTCACCATTAGTTTCCTCAATCACGAAGTTTTCAATCAGGCCTTTATATGCTTTGATGGCTAATTTTTTATAGCTGCTTTTTTTAATTATCCCCAGGCGTATACCTTTAAGAAATGCGTAAGTAAACATTGATGAGGCAGATGATTCAAGATAATTGTGTAATTCACATGTACTTCCTTTCATTGAACTATCATATTGGAGTAACTGATACCAGCATCCGCTTTTTTTATCCTGCCGGGGTTTTAATCCATTTGCTACCAGCTGTGTATAGTTTATAAGTCGTTTATAAGCCGGATGATCTTGAGGCATAAATTCGAGAACATCAACGAGTGCAGCGAAAAACCATCCTACGGCCCTTCCCCAGAATTCTGCTGATCTTCCTGTAATCGGATCGGCCCAGAATTTTGAAGCCTCATTAAGTGGCTCAGCAGACCATGCATGATAATTTAGTTTCTTTTTATTGTCCCAGGTATATTTAAAAATTGTATCAAATTGCATGGCAATATCATTCCATGAGGTAAAGTTATCATTTATTCCATATTCATTACCGAAATTAGCCTGCCATTCGGCATATAATGCAGGCCCCATGTATAAACCGTCAAGCCACATTTGATTGGTGTATTGTTTTTTATGCCAGAATCCGCCTGTTCCGGGCAGATGAGGACCAATGCGGGTATGGTTCTCTTTCAGGGTATTCCTGCAAATTGTAGCTTTCATTTTATAGTCAACAGCTTTATTAAATTGTTTTTTTTCCAAAGCCCCCCTGTAAAGCTCAAAATATATTTTTCCCGCATTTAAATCATCAATATTACATTCTCCAAGATGTATTTCTATATTATCGGCATAATCCTGAATTCCGGTGAAATACCATTCACTCCAGGGCTGATCCTTATACTGTTCCCAGGCTTTGAGAATAGCTTTGGCAACCAGGCCAGGTACATAATCCCAGGTAACATTACGTACGGAAGCAGGTGTTAGAAAATGTTCGGTCTTCTTTTTATTTCTGAAATCTCCCATCCGGGAATCAATAATCCATTTTGAATAAAGGGAGTCAGCTCTAAAAGGTGCAGAATAAGAGATATTTGACAAAATAATAGTAAAAACGCTAATGGTTAATATTTTTCTGATCATTAATAGTTATTTTAAATTTTTATATAGTGTAATACATTCTGAAAAGTATTAATTTGCTTTCAATTCTCCAAATTATATGATTTAAGAATTTGGCATTGAATTTTATGTGATTTTTGCTATGTTATCTTATATTTAATTTTTTTGGAACATGTCTTTCTGACTACTTGTTTCAGTTTCATTACAGGTTTTTTTCTTAAGCTAATATTGAAAATACATTTATTTGTTTTATAGTAATATAAGAACTTTAATAGCAGTTTTTAGTTAAATAGTTTTATTTTTGAAACATAAAATGTAGTTTTAAATTGCTGTCTGTCAAAAGTTATATTGCAATAATTATATGTTTTAAAGTTTTATGGAACACATACTACCCCAATTAATCCTGGTAAATTCAATATTTATAAATACATATAAAAATGAATACTTTTAATAATAAATTTTGTAAGCATTTACTTGCCGGTACTTCAATTTTAATATCTGCTAATGCCTGTCGTGGTCCGGAAACATTAACTCTTCCCAATATAATTCTGATTGTTTCAGATGATCAGGGGTATCATGATCTGGGAATAATTGGGGCCGCTGATATACAGTCGCCAAATCTTGATCAGCTTGCCAGGGATGGAATACGTTTTACTAATTTTTATGTTACATCTTCCGCTTCCACGCCATCAAGGGCCAGTTTGCTTACAGGGCGCTACCCACAAAGAAATGGTACTTATGAATTATTTAGAAATGACAGGGTAAATGATAATCATTTATATACTTCATATGAATATAGCGTTTCTCCTGAGCGGGTATTGGGTACTGACACTAAAGAGATATTGCTTCCGGAGTTATTAAAAAAAGCAGGATATGTAAACGGTATTTTTGGAAAGTGGGATATGGGACAATTAAAAAGATACCTGCCTTTACAACGGGGATTTGATAAATTTTATGGTTTTGCAAATACCGGAATTGACTATTACACTCATGAGAGGTATGGTGTTCCGTCTATGTTCAGGGACAATGAACCAACTATTGAAGATAAGGGTACTTATTGTACATATCTTTTTGAGCGTGAGGCTTTGAGTTTTGTAAAAGACAATAAAGACAAACCATTTTTCTTATATCTCCCGTTTAATGCCCCACATGGTTCATCAAGCCTTGATCCGGAAATTAGAAGATCGGTTCAGGCACCTCCCGAATATCTGGAACTTTATCCGGAACCTATCAATGATGCGCAACAAAAAAGAAGAGGTTATATGGCGGCTGTTACATGTATGGATAATGCCATAGGTAATATTCTTAGTTTAGTTGGGGATCTTGGACTACAGGAGAATACAATTGTCATATTTTTTTCTGATAATGGAGGAGGCCTAGGATCTGATAATTCCCCTCTTTCCGGGAAAAAAGCAACCATGTGGGAGGGCGGTATTCGTGTTCCTTGTATAATTAAATGGCCTGCAAAAATTAAAAAAGGTCAGATAATGGATAACTTTTTGAGTTCGCTTGAAATTTTTCCGACTCTTTTAGCTATTGCCGGGATAGAAAAACCAAAATCATTAAAACTTGATGGTTTTAATATTTTACCTTTACTTACCGGAGAAAAAAATATGGAAAGGGAAGAGATGTTCTGGGATTTCAGGGAGGATTATGCAGCAAGGGTTGGAAATATTAAATGGGTTCAATCGAAAAGAGGTGGCGGCTTATTTAATTTAACAGAAGATATAGCTGAAAAAAATGATTTATCTGAGAAAGATCCAAAAAGTCTCCAAATGGTAAAAGAAAAATTCCTGGAATGGCAAAAAGAAATGAAAAATACTGAACCAAGGGGCCCTTTTAGGGATTATTAATCATTATATAAATGAATTAGATTTTAAAATTTAAAAGAGCATGAAAATTTTTAAAATCGGGATAAATAAAATGAAGTTTATTTTATCGGGAATTTTATTATTATTTTTTATTCTGTTTTTCAATATAAGTTGTATCAAACATAAAGCCGGAGAAAGCAGTAGACAGTATTCTTCCTTCTCAGAAGACAGGGAACAATATCTGGAATGGTTCCGGGATGCTAAGTTTGGAATGTTTATTCATTGGGGGCCATATTCTATGTTAGAAGGTGAATGGAATGGAAAAAGAGTCCCGCCCGGAAGAAATTCAGAATGGATAATGAAAGAACTTAAAATACCTGTTCATGAATATCGACAACTCGCTCATAAAATGAATCCGGTTAAATTTGATGCAAAACAGTGGGTTCAATTAGCTAAAAAAACCGGGATGAAATATATTGTTATTACAGCTAAGCACCATGATGGCTTTGCTATGTATCATTCAAAAGTAACAGACTATAATATATCTGACTGGACACCTTTTAAACGGGACCCGCTTAAAGAACTCGCAAAGGCATGTGAAGAAGAAGGGATTAAATTCTGTATATATTATTCTCACAGAGAAGACTGGGATCATCCCGGGGGATATGGAAATAACTGGGATTATGATAATGACTGGGGTTTGGATCTTTATGATCCGGTAACATTCAGAGAATATCTCGAAGAAAAAGCTAAACCTCAATTACAGGAATTATTAACAAATTATGGAGAGCTTGGCTTAGTCTGGTTTGACAGGGGGATGTATACTATGGAACAGGGACTGGAGTTTGTCAATCTTATTCGCAACATCCAACCATCAACTTTAATAAATAGCAGGGTAGGCCATTATAATCAGGAGTTACTAGGTGATTATCAGGATATGAATGATAAAGGGATACCTCCCGGTGGATTAGGTGAATATTTTCAGACTCCTCAAACTCTAAATGATACCTGGGGATTCTGTAAATTTGATTCAAACTGGAAAACTCCTGAAATTGTCATTCGTCAGCTGGTTCAGGTTGTAAGTCGTGGGGGCAACTATTTACTTAATGTTGGCCCTAAAGGGAATGGGGAAATTCCGGAACCTGTTTTTAACATCTTTGATAAGGTTGGGGAATGGATAAACATTAATGAAGAAAGTATATATGGAACTCTTGCCAATCCTTTTGGTGAACTGGATTGGGGATATTGTACTGTTAAAGATAAAAAGCTCTATTTGTTTATTCGCGACTGGCCGGATAACAGGGTAATTTCACTTCGCGGCCTTGAGAATTCTGTTATTTCCAATTATTTTCTAAATAAAAATTCTGATCCGGCATCTATATCAAAAGTTGGGGATGAAACAATGATTAAGCTTCCTGCCGGACCTTCAGATGATATTTTGCCTGTACTTGTACTTGAACTGGATAATATTCCTGTTATCAAACCTATTATAGTTTATCCGAATAATGAAGGGAAGATATTAATGGATTATATGACAGTTAAAACATCAGGCAAAACATTAACGAGATTCAATCGAAAAGGAGGATTTCATATTTCTAAATGGACAGGCCCTGAAGATAATGCAACCTGGATTTTTCATATTGATAAACCCGGAAAATATAAGATTAATATTAATTATGCTGCAAATGAAGAATGGACAGGTAAGAAATTTGAAATTATTATTGATAAAACACGTTTTGAAAGAACCGTGGTTCATACCGGTACATGGTTTGAATTTCGTGATTTCCCATTGGGATATATTGAATTTAATACCCCGGGAGGATACAGCCTGAGTATAAGGCCAAAAGATAAATCTTTGACATACCTTATGTATCTTCGGTCCATAGGCCTTTATCCTGTAGATGAAGTTAAAACTAGTGGCTGGAGTGTTTCTTCAAAATAAAAGGGAGAGGTAAATTTTCAAATTTATCTTTCAATTTATCATCTTTGGTTTATTAGAAAATTGTAATATTTAACCAAAGAATGATTTTATTTAATTTTTTTAAATTAAAAATAAAATAAGTATTGTTGTAAATTAATCATATTTAAGTTTATTTTGCCCAAAAACAATCCGGGAAATTAATACTAATTAAAATAATAAGAAATGCACACTTTAAATCGTAGAAAATTCATTCAAAGTGCCGGAGTTATTGGCGCTACATCATTAGTTACACCTTTAAAGACTTTTGGGGCGGCACCTAAAAAGAGAATTGCCATAGTCGGGACCGGGGGCCGTGGTATTGGTATGTACGGGACTTCTGTAGTCGCCGCATATTCTGATATATTGGAATTTGTGGGATTATGTGATACAAATCCGGGAAGAGTTGCTTATGCAAAACAGGTTATGAAAGTTGATTGTCCTGTTTATACCGATTTTGATAAAATGCTGAAGGAAGTTAAAATTGATATATTGGTTGTAACAACACCCGATTCATTGCATCATGAATTTGTAATAAAAGGATTGGAAAAAGGACTTACAGTTATTTCTGAAAAACCTTTAACTACTGATGAAACTAAATGCCAGGCTATTTTGGATGCGGAAAAAAGAACAGGTAATAAGGTAATTGTTACCTTTAATATGCGATATACCCCATTTGTACGGCAGGTATGGGAGCTTCTCAGGGCTGGTGAAATTGGGGATATTACATCAGTTGATCTCAACTGGTATCTTGATACAAGTCATGGTGCCGATTATTTTCGTCGTTGGCACGGTTTATTGGATAAAGGGGGGACCCTGCTGGTACATAAAGCTACACACCATTTTGATATGCTTAATTATATGGTTGATTCAGAGCCGGAAGAAGTATTTGCTTATGGTGATCTGAAGTTTTATGGACAAAAAAACAGCCCGATAAGCCATACACATTGCCGGACATGTCCTCACAAAAGTAAATGTAAGTTTTACTGGGACATAACCAAATCACAAAGTGCAATGCGTTTATATGTTGATCATGAAAAATATGATGGTTATTTAAGAGATGGTTGTGTTTTTCGTAAAGAGATCGATATATATGATACCATGGCGGTTCAGTTCAAATATGCAAATGGTGTACCGGTGAGTTATTCACTCACTGCGTTTTCTCCTTATGAGGGTTTCAGGCTGGCAATTAATGGAACAAAGGGCAGGCTTGATTCCTGGATACAATATTCTATGCCAACAGGTGTGAAGACAGATGAAGAAATCACTATTACAAATCTTTTTGGAAATGTAAAAACTGTCAAAGTTATTCCAATTAGAGGTGAGCATGGTGGTTCTGACCCTTTGTTAAAAGACAGACTTTTCAGATATCCCGGTGCTCCGGATATTTACAGACAGGCTGCAGGGTCAAGGGATGGAATAATGTCAGCATTAATAGGAATAGCTGCAAGGAAAAGTATTGAAAGTGGAAAGATTATCAGAATAGGTGATCTTACAAGCTTAAAGCCCCTGGCTGTAAAAGCGTAAACTGATTTTATATTTATCTCATCCTGGCAACACTAAAGAAAGGCATTTTAACCAAAAGTCATTATAATTTTCCCAATACACAAAATTTAATCCCCAATGAGGTGCAGGGTCGGAGGTGTATGCCAGGATCTTTCCTTTTCCAAAATGTCTTATGGCCAATAGGGGATGGCCGGTTTCTGCAATGTTAAGGAGGATTTTGCCTTCAGGGGCCGCATGAGTTTGATTGTACCCCAATATAGGGGGCATTTGAGCAAATTCCGACTCAAAGAATATTTCCTTTCCATCTTCTGTAATTATGGGATAAAATCCTTCGGTACTTTCTACCAGATCTTCATGGTCCAGACAAGCTACAGGCAGGATATCCCTGAACTTTGTCCTGCCCCAGCCTCCTTTTGCCAGTTCACCGGAAAATGAGTACCATCCCCCCAACATCATTAATCCTTTACCTTGTTTAACAGCATCAATGGTTAACTTCACTCTGTCGGGAAATGTCAATATCCTTTTACCAAATTCTTCACGTTTAAAAAAATCAGGTGCAAGCTGAAAAAGTTTTCCTTCTACATCACTAAATATTATAACATCATATTCATCAAGAATTTTTTCATATTCACCTGGCCCCAGTTTATAAAAGTCCCAACTCGGAACAGAATTTACCTGATGATCACCATTAGATTCCAGTGCATCTTTAAGCCATTTACCATAGTTAAAAATTTCCAGTCCTTTGGGCGCGTGATGAAAAGGAGTTTCTGCAAATGTGGGGCCGGTAAGCACTGCCCAGTCACCGGCATAATAAATTTTTGCCATTATAAAACAAATAAAGGTTAATAAACTATCTGCAATTTAGATTTTTTTATTACAAATAGAAATTTATTTCCAATTATTCATGTGAATAATTCAAAAAATTATATTAAAAGGAGATTAATGATTAGTTTTTTGATGCGTTTTTATAAATATAGTTTATACAGATATAGAGAAAAATATATCTAATATTTAGTTATATTTTATTTCAGGAAGTTTAATAGATTTCTAATCTATTAATATTTCATCACCTTTCAAATCAAATATCTTATATTCAAGGAGGTTAAGTGCAAATTCAGGACTGATTTTTAATTTGCATTTAAGTTTTTTACTCCAATTCCTTTTTAACGACGTAAAAAGTCCTTTTGTCAAATAAGCTTCAACAAATGGATGAACCGACAAACTTAAATAGTTGAGTTTATGTTTTTCAACTACGAATTGAAGAGAGTTGAAAATGATATCCGTAAAAAGTACTGTAGATTCTATTTTTCCGGAACCATGGCATGTAGGGCATTTTTCAACAGTTTCAAAATGCATTTCAGGCCTTACCCTTTGACGGGTAATTTGCATAATACCAAATTTACTTAGAGGAAGAATATGATGTTTGGTCCGATCTTTTGCCATAGCCTCTTTCATCCTTTCATAAACCATCTGTTTATGACTTGCATCATGCATATCAATAAAATCTATTACTATTATTCCACCCATATCTCTAAGCCGGACCTGCCGGGCTATTTCATCAGTTGCAGACAGGTTCACTTCTAAAGCTGTAGTTTCCTGGTCAGTATCAGATTTTGATCGATTTCCGCTATTAACATCAACCACATGAAGTGCTTCTGTATGTTCTATTATTAGATATGCTCCGTTTTTTACGGTTACAGTTCTGCCAAAACTTGCTTTAATTTGTTTTTCGATGCCAAATTTTTCAAAAATAGGCCCGGAACCTTTATATAATTTAACAATTTTTATCTTATCGGGAGCTATTTCCTTAATATATTCTTTAATCTCACGATAATAATTTTCATCATTAACATAAATATTTTCAAAACTAACATTCAGGATATCCCTTAAAATAGTGCTTGTCCGGTTCATTTCACCAGCCAGGAGACGAGGGACATTTCCGCCTTTTATCTTTTCAAAAACAGATTCCCACTTTTTTATCAGATTTCGCAGCTCGGTATCAAGTTCGGCAACCTTTTTATTTTCAGCTACAGTTCTGATAATAACTCCAAAGTTTTTAGGTTTAATGCTTATAAGAAGATTTTTTAACCTGTCTCTTTCCTCCGGTGAATCTATTTTTTGTGACACAGAAACTTTATCGGAAAAAGGGAGTAAAACAAGATTTCTGCCAGCAATAGATATTTCTGATCCAAGGCGTGGCCCTTTAGTTGAAATAGGTTCTTTTGCAATTTGAACCATAATTTGTTGGCCAGCCTTTAAAACTTCTGTAATTTTGTCATCTTTATTTATGTCAGGCTCTCTGTTGAATTTAACCAATGGAATTATTTTACCCTTGCGTGTAAGGGCAAGATGAAGATATTTGCTTAAAGTGCTGAATTGTGGGCCAAGATCAAGGTAATGCAAAAATGCATCCTTTTCATAACCAACATCCACAAACGCAGCATTTAATGCCGGCATAACCTTTTTTACCCTGCCCAGATAAATATCTCCAACAGAGAACTTATTATCAGTTTTTTCTTTATTAAGTTCAATAAGTTTTTTATCTTCCAACAGGGCAATTTTAATCTCGGCAGATGATGCGTCAATTACCAGTTCATTGCTCACTAGTTGTAATATTTTCAGTTGATGACAATTCCCAGGAATAATCAAACAAAGAAAACCTTAAGATATTAGTTTAAAATAAACCTTCAGGTTTTTTATTAGCTATAAATTATCTGTTTTTCTTTTTATGCCTGTTCTTCCTTAAACGTTTTTTACGTTTGTGAGTAGCCATTTTATGTCTCTTTCTCTTCTTTCCGCTTGGCATGTCCTTTTATTTATACCTTAACATTTGTTTTAACCTTATTGGTAAAAACTTTGGCAGGTTTAAAAGATGGAATATAATGCTCGGGGATAATGATTGTTGTGTTCTTTGAGATATTCCTTGCAGTTTTTTGTGCTCTTTTTTTAACGATAAAGCTGCCAAAACCTCTTAGATAAACATTTTTATTGTTACTCAATGAATCTTTTACAGTTTCCATGAAGGATTCAACTGCTTTCTGAACAGTTATCTTTTCGATACCTGTACTTTTTGAGATTTCGTTTACGATATCTGCCTTTGTCATTTTAAAAAATCTTTAATTATCAATGAATTAGAAATAAATTTCGATCTTAGGAGTGCAAATATAACTGTTTTCTATATATAAATAAAATACAAAAGAATTATTTTTGATAATAATTTGATTTTTATGACTCAGCTATATAGAAAATTGAGAAATAATAATCTATTGGTATTAAGGAAATAAAAGGATTTTATTAAAAAAGGAAGATATTTCTTTCCTGAATCACTATATCTAAAATATTTCTTCGATCTATTATTTTTGTATATTTGCTTTAAATAATCAACCCGATAAAAAATGTCAGTAAACAAAGTTATCCTGGTTGGAAATGTTGGCAGGGACCCTGAAACAAGATATTTAGAAGGTGGTACTGCCTTTAGTAAATTTCCGCTTGCAACCAGTGAAGTTTATAAAAACAGGGAAGGAGAAAAAGTAACAACCACAGATTGGCATAATATTGTTCTTTGGAGGGGACTTGCTGAAATAGCAGAGAAATATGTTAAAAAAGGTACGCAGTTATATATTGAAGGCCGTATTAAAACCCGATCATATCTTGGTCAGGATGGAAATACCAAATATATTACTGAGATTGTAGGTGATGTATTACAGTTCCTTGGAAGAAAACCTGAAGAGGCTGCTCATCTTCCTGAACCACCTTTAGGAAGTTCAGCCGAAAAATCCTCCGGATCAAATAAATCAAAATCACATGAAACGATGAATAATGGTGATACATATGATGATTATCCGCAGTCTGGTGATACTGATGATCTGCCTTTCTGATTTGTAATTTAAAGTTTTTACCTTTTGGAATCAGATTCATTTCAATTTATATTAACAATCTTTCATGCAATTACTTTTTATCCTCCGTCTACAGGAGTAATTGCCGGTTTATTGGTAATTATCATTTTACTAATTGGGTCCGCTCTGATTTCGGCTTCTGAGGCTGCATTTTTTTCCCTTAATCCGTCAGATAAAAATAAACTAAAAAATACAAAGGGAAAATCTGCTGAAAGAGTAATTTCATTGCTGTCAAAACCCGAAAAATTACTTGCAACTATATTAATAACCAATAATTTTATAAATGTTGGAATCGTTATCATTTCCACTTTTGTGACAGTTAATATTCTTGATTTCGCCGAAGAACCGGTTCTGTCATTTATTATTCAGGTGGTTGTAGTTACATTTCTGATTTTACTTTTTGGGGAAATTATACCTAAACTTTTTGCAAATCAGGTTGCTTTTAAATTTTCCCAGCTGATGTCATACCCTTTGCACATACTAAATAAATTGATGACCCCTCTGAGCCTTGTTCTTGTTCGTTCAACGAATCTTATTAACAGAAAATTGAAAATAAAAGCTGAAAATATTTCGATGACTGTTCTGTCTGATGCACTGGATTTAACAACAGGAGTAGTCCCGTCAGAAAGAAACATTTTAAAAAGTATTGTAAAATTCAGCAATATTAATGTTTCTGATATTATGAAGCCGCGAATGGATGTTGTGGCTATTGAAACAGAAAAAAAATTGAAAGAAGTCATTGTAATTATCAATGATTCCGGTTACTCCCGTATACCGGTATATAAAGACACTCTCGATAACATTATTGGAATTTTATATGTTAAAGATCTTATTCCTTACATTGATAAAACAGAGAATTTTAATTGGACTTCACTGATCCGGCCAAGTTATTTTGTTCCCGGAACAAAAAAGATTAATGCATTATTACAGGAATTTCGTGAGAAAAAAATCCATCTTGCAATTGTTGTTGATGAATATGGTGGTACCGATGGCATTGTTACCCTGGAAGATATTCTTGAAGAAATAGTGGGGGAAATTACAGATGAAACAGATGAAATTGAGACACTTTATGTTAAAATAGATGAAAATAATTATATTTTTGATGCAAAAGTTTTATTAATAGATTTTTATAAAGTTCTGCAAATTCAGGATGATATTTTTGAAAATATAAGAGGTGATGCAGATACGCTTGCAGGATTAATACTTGAGTTAAAAGGTGAAATTCCCGTAGTTAATGAAAAGTTAAAAGCTGAAGGCTTTCTTTTTACTATTGTATCTGCTGATAAAAGAAGAATTAAAAAAGTTAAAGTTACTTTCGAGAAAAATCATATAGCAAATAATAATGCAAATTAAGAGAATTAACATACTTTATTCAGGAATATATCTATTACTTATTTTATTCTTTATGAACGCCTGCAGGGAAACATACACCCCTAAACCCAGGACATATGTTAGGATGGACTTTCCGGAGAAAGAGTTTATACTTTTTGATTCAATATCTTTATATAGTTTTGAATATCCAAAATATGCTGAAATACAAACAAATTTCGAAGGAAATAAAACTCCCGACTGGTTTAATATTGATCTTCCCGGCCTAAATGGACGTATATATATGAGCTATAAAAAAATCAATAATAATCTGAATGAATATATTGAGGACAGCAGAGGCTTTGTATATAAACATACTATTAAAGCCGAATCAATAAATGAGCTGACTGTTTCGGACGAGAAAAGGAAAGTATTTGGAATACTTTATGATATTAAAGGTAATACTGCTTCTAATGTTCAGTTTTTTTTGACAGACAGTGTCCGGCACTTTCTTCGCGGGGCTCTTTATTTCAATGCCCAGCCTGATAAAGACAGCCTTAGCCCTGTGATAAACTTTGTAAGAGACGATATATTTCACCTTATAAATACTTTAGAGTGGAAATAATAGAGATTTATCTATTGGTTAATAAAATTATATCTTTGTTATTTTCTGTTAATAAAAATTTCGAATAAGATATTGGTTTTGTTTTTTTGATTTAAATATAACTGTGCCAGAGAATATTTTTATAGTTTTTAGTAATAAATATTTTATTTGAAAACATTGAAAAGTTTTGTTTTAAATGGGATTGATAATTCATAGGGAGTTAAATGGATGTCAGCTTGGTATCTGGAAGATTACTGAAGATTATGATACATTATTTTCAAAACTCAAATTAGATGAGGATGAAGTCCTGACATTGCATAATTTTAAAAATTATAGCAGGAAATTAGAGTGGTTAAGTGTTCGTGCCCTTATATGTGAAATAACAGGACAAGATTCACGTATTATTTACAATGAATTGCGTAAACCTTTCCTAAAAGGGAATTCTCATAATATAAGTATTTCCCACTCAAATCATTTAACATCTATTTTATTAAGTGAATCTAAAAGAGTAGGTATTGATCTGGAGTTTATGTCGCATAGGATCAGTTCTTTAAGTTTTAAATTTTTAAATGAACAGGAACTTCTGACAAATGATCATACACTCCAAAGATATCATCTCTATTTACATTGGTGTGCTAAAGAAGCTCTATATAAAATTTGTGATAAACAAGGGATCAATTTTAGGGATAACCTTACTATATTCCCTTTTGAGCCCAGGGATAACGGGGTAATTAAAGGGAGAGTTATGAATTTTAAAGGACTGGAAGATTTTTGCCTCAATTATGAGAAACTGGATAATTATGCCATAGTATGGACATGTAAATAATTATGTGTATTAAAGAGAAAATATTAAACTCTGCCGGCAGATATAAAATGTTATCTGTTCTGATTGATCCGGATAAATATGACAGAAGATCGTTACATAAAGTTATTGACTTTTCAGAAAAGTGTAAGGTTGATTTTTTAATGGTTGGCGGAAGTATTGTATTTACTTCAGTTGAGAATATTGTTGAAGAAATAAAAACTATCACTGATATCCCTGTAATACTTTTCCCGGGAAATGCATTGCAAATAACAGCTAAAGCAGATGCACTTTTATTTATTTCTTTAATTTCAGGCAGGAATCCGGAATATCTTATAGGTCAGCATGTTATCTCTGCTCCAATAATAAAAAATACCGGGATACAAACTATACCGGCAGGATATATTCTTATAGAAAATGGAAGAACTACTTCAGTCGAATATATGAGCAATACTATCCCAATTCCGGCAGATAAGCCTGAAATAGTAACTGCTACTTCCATTGCAGGGGAACTTCTGGGATTTCAGCTTATATATCTTGAAGCCGGAAGCGGAGCTAATCAAACTATAGGTTTAAATGTTATTTCAGAAGTAAGAAAAAATATTAAAATCCCTCTTATGGTTGGTGGAGGAATAAATAATGGAAATGATGCACTTGGGATTTATAAAGCCGGCGCTGATATAATAGTAACCGGTACAGCGGTTGAAAAGGACCCTGAAATATTAAAGGAATTTAGTAAAGCAAGAGATTTTTTTATAAAGCCCATTGAAGGCCAACAATAAATCTCGGAAATTCAGGGATCTCATAATTATCCTGAAAAAGATTTGTAAATCTATAGTTATTATATAAGATAATCTCCTGTTTTCCGGATAGGACACCCATTTTCAAAATTCTTTTTTAATTACTTT
>CAZLXM010000055.1:13868-25389 GCA_964563105.1 uncultured Bacteroidaceae bacterium | reverse complement strand
AATAAGACCTAATTTGTTTTTCAAATTATGTCCAGCTATTTGAGGGGTTAAGACATAATTCTGATTAATTAAGTTGTATTTCTTTTTTTTTTAAAAAAAGTTACCTTTGACACTGAGTATAAAAACTCAGAAAATGTTTATGTCGCAACATAACAACATTAAAAATAATTATAGAAATGAATGGAATTTATTTGTCAAAAAAGATGATTTGCATTCATTAAAAATTATTTATAATCATTATTTTGATATCTTTTATCGTTATGGTAAAAAGTTTCAGGCGGAAAATCATCTTATTGAGGATGCAATTCAAAATATATTTACTAATCTCCTGAATGTTAAGTATAATCTTCATAAAGTAAATAATCATCATGCTTATTTGCTAAGTTCTTTTAGAAATGAACTTCTGCATTTAATGAAACATAACAAAAGAATTGATATTTATTCTAAAGGTTCTGATTTTATTTTTTTTGCTGAGGATGATCCTGAAGAGAAATTTATTTACAGCGAAACTTTTTTAAGATTGAAAACCATATTAAAAGATTGTATTGATAAGCTTACACCAAATCAGCAAGAAGTACTTTTTATGAAATACGATCAGGGATTATCTTATGAGGAAATGTCTGATATTTTAAAAATAAGCATAGAATCTTGTAGGACATCAGTATACCGTGCTATAAAATCAATCAAAAAAGATATACAAACTTATGAAAAAGATATATCTTCTTTATTTTACTTTATTTCTTCAAAATAACTGCTCCATGAATTTTGTTTACTTTCCTTTTGGGCATTTGAATTATTAAATTTTGCCATTTATTTGACCTTTTCATTGTATTTGTTTAAAAACTTTCTTTTTAATGTCTATGTATTTAATGTTTGTTACTCTTTATATAAACTTTCATAAATAGATTAATTGGTAGTTAGTAGTTAGTAGTTAGTAGTTAGTAGTTAGTTAGCTTAAAGAAGCATCTGGAATTAACTTATATTATTGAAGGATGCTTCTTTTAATTTTTTAATCAGTAAAGTAATATTGTTACAGATTTCCTGATACTGTTTGTTTTATGATGAGTATAATAGATGTTAGACAAGATAAATAGCGATTCTAAATTTACCAAATTTTTACTGGATGAGACTTTTGTTGATCATTTCCTTAAAAATGAGGGTTTTGATGAATATATTAAAGAACTTAAAGAAAAGTATAAGGATAAGGTTAAGGATATTGAATATGCTATACTGATACTAACTTTATTACAGGAAAAAAAGAAAAATTTTCAGCCGGAATTAAAGGAAGAACTCTGGAGCAGGATAATTCAAAAGAAAGTCAGGGCACGAAAAATAAAACACTTTGCTCTTGCTGCCTCGTTTCTTTTAATTTTTGGCTTCGGAAGTGTGGTTTTTTACCTTTCACAAAAAGAAATGAAACCAACACTTGACAAATTCATTATTACAAATAATAAAGCTGTTTTTGATCAATCTCAACTTATCCTTTCTGAAGGCAGGGAAATAATTATTTCGGATCATGAGCAAAATATTGAGTATTCGGTTGATGGGACTAAAGTTTTTATTAATGATTCAGAAAAAGTAAAACAGGAGACAAAAGCAGAAAGTTTTAACCAGTTAATTGTATCCTATGGAAGATATAAAAGTATAGTTTTATCTGATGGGACAAAAATATGGCTTAATTCCGGATCTCGATTGATATTTCCGCCTGTCTTTTCTGAAATGCGAAGAGAGGTCTATTTACAGGGAGAGGCATATTTTGAAGTAAAAAGTGATAAGAATAATCCGTTTTATGTAAAAACAGACCAGTTTATGGTTAGAGTTTTAGGTACAAAATTTAATGTTCAGGCAGAAGAATACGGAGAAATGTTCACTACACTACTTCTTGAAGGTAATGTTACTCTATCAACAGGACGTTCCGGGACTGATTCTGAAACTATTCTTGAACCAAATCATTTAGCGTTTTTATCGTCACAGCTTAATGATTTTTCTGTTGTTCCGGTTGCTAATCCTGAAGATTATATTACATGGACAAAAGGATATTTGATTTTTAAAAATGAATCAATAAAAGATGTCCTGCAGAAAATAGCCAGATATTATAATGTTCATATTGAATATCGAACTTCTCTGAAATATGTCAGGATTTCCGGAAAGCTTGATTTAAAAGAAGATCCTGAAAGAGTATTGCAAGGAATATCTAAACTTGCTATAGCTAAATTTAAAAAAGAGGAGTCTAAATATATTATTTATTAATAACTGTTATTATGTAATCAGTTATAAAACTATTGATTTAATAATATTAATTTGATTTAATAATTATAAAATGAGCAGAATTGAAATTAACACATTCGAAATGTCTAATGCTAAACATTGTTTTTATGCAGGTCATTATCAACGGCTTAAACTTAAAGCATTAATCTAAACTTTAAAATAGAATATATTTTGAGATCCACATCATAGTCCCTTATTTTTTAATAAGTATGAAAATAGGATATATCCAAATATTGGAGGTTCCATTAATTTTTTAATTAAAATTATGTATATATGAAAAAAAAGCTACTTGAAAGAACTTATTGGCTTGGATTACGAAAATTGATCAGTAAATTTTTATTAACTATTAATCTGATCGTTTTTTTATTAATCCTGGGTACTCTTTTATCTTCAGCTACATCTTATTCACAATCAAAAAGATTTGATATAAAGATGAAAAATGCTGCTATTCAAGATATTTTGCGAAGTATTGAAGAAACTAGCGAATTTATTTTTATTTATGATTCGGATCTTATTTATAATCTGGAGAAAAAAGATTTATTAGTAAGATCTGGTACAATTGATGAAATATTAATAAAATTATTTAAAAATTCTCCGGTTAATTATCACATTGATGATCGGCAGGTCTTTTTATATATTAAAGATAAAACGTCCCCTGTTGCTCCTTTGGCGAGTAATGACAGTAAACTAGAACAACCTGGTATACGTGAAATTAATGGCAGGATTACAGATAAAGATAATCAGCCTTTAATTGGTGTGTCAATTTCTGTAAAAGGTACAACTATCGGCACAATTTCAGATGTAAATGGTTATTTTGTTCTTTCTATTCCTATTGATGCCACAACTTTAATATTTTCTTATGTAGGAATGAGAACTGAAGAAATTGATGTTTCAGACAAAACAACAGTTTCTTTAGTGATGGCTGAGGAATTAATTGGGATGGAAGAAGTTGTTGTGGTAGGATACGGTATGCAGAAGAAGGAGAGTGTTGTTGGGTCTATTTCTCAGGCTACCGGAGAAGATATTAGAAAAAATATACAGGGAGCTGATTTAGGTACCGCGCTCAGCGGATCCGTTCCGGGTTTAATAACATTACGTACAACCGGAAGACCTGGTGGAGCTGACCTTATTGGTGAATCAGCAAATTATTCAAGCATTTTTATTCGGGGTAAAAAAACCTGGAATGAAGCAGAGCCTCTGGTTTTAGTTGATGGAGTTGAACGAGATTTTCGACAAATTAATCCATATGAGATTGAACGTTTGTCAATATTGAAAGATGCTTCTGCAACTGCAGTTTTTGGAGTTAAAGGAGCAAACGGAGTGATTCTGATAACGACCTCCAGAGGACAGGAAGGAAAAGCAAAGTTGACTTTTGATGCTTCCAGCACTGTTAAAACACTATCCAGAATTGACGAAAAGGCCAGAGCTTATGAGGCCTTAACTGCCTATAATTATGCTTTGATGAATGAGCTTGCAATTAGTCCTGATAGTTGGTCATTTATCAGACCTCAAAAGTGGCTGGAATTAACGGGGAGTCAGGCTTATCCTTATTACCTGCCTGACGTTGACTGGCTAAAAGAGACAGTAAAAGACTATACAATGGACTATAGTGCAAACATGACTATGTCTGGTGGTACAAAACTTGTAAAATATTTTGGTTCTCTTTCTTATTTAGATGAATCAGATATTATAAATATAAGTGACATTGGACAGGGACATGATCCAAGCAATCATTTTCAAAGAATAAATTTCAGAAGTAATCTTGATTTCGATATTACTCCAATAACCAGATTTAGCGTTAATTTATCAGGAAGTTATTATAATCAGAGGAAATCCTCTTCTTCATTACAAGCTTTTCGTGGTATATGGGGTCTCGCTCCTGATAGCTGGCCTGTTAAATATTCAGATGGCGTTTATGCATATAATCCCGCAGTACATAATTCATCTCCGGTTATCAGAGATTTACATTATTTTGGATATTCTGATGGAAAGGGTACTAACATTATTACTGATTATATTTTAGATCAAAAACTTAATATGATCACGAAAGGATTATCTTTTAATGCTAAACTATCTTATGATTATCGGGATCAGAACAGAGTTACTGTTGGAAAAGCTCTTCCTATCACAAAATATATTAGACGTGAAATAGTTGATGCAATTACACCAGATATGACCGATGCAGAAATAAAAGCATTAGAAGAAGAATATACTAACTGGATGTATGATGAGTACTCAACTATAACGCATTCCTATGATTGGAGCATGGATCAACCTTCTTATGGAGCTGAAACGTCACAGGCAAATGCAGTATATCGCTCTTTATTTTTTCAGTTTTCTTTAAATTATAGTAGAGGTTTTGGCAAACATTCTGTTACCGGCCTTGCTTTAATGAGTCGTCAGCAGCAAGCAAGAGGTTCAATATTTCCAAGTTTTCGGGAAGACTGGGTAGGACGTGCCACATATGCATATGATAGACGATATTTATTGGAATTTAATGCCGCGTATAATGGTTCTGAAAAATTTGATAGAAAATACCGTTTTGGTTTCTTTCCTTCTGTAGCTGTTGGCTGGGTTATTTCCAATGAATCTTTTTTTGAAACATTTAAATCTGTTTTTAACAACTTTAAAGTCCGTTATTCAGATGGTGAGGTTGGTAGTGATGCGGGTATTAATCGGTGGCTTTATACAGGAAGTTGGACAGTGCAACCAACAGCCTCAGGTTCAAATGCCTGGGTTTTTGGTGCGCCAAATAGTTATAGTGCTTATGCACTACGTTATGAAGGTGTTATTCCAAACCCTGATATCCATTGGGAAACAGCACGTAAGAGAGATTTTGGTATTGAAACCGGCTTTTTTTCTAATGCCTTAACGATACATTTTGATTATTTTATTGAAAACAGATCTGATATATTTCTTAGTGCCGATCAAAGAATTATTCCTAATTATTTTGGGGCACCGGCTGTTTCTGCAAATATTGGTAAAGTAGATGTAAAAGGGTGGGAACTGGAATCTCAATACAGGAACGTTTTACCAAGTGGATTTAGTTATTGGGTTTCCTATGCATGGGCTTTTTCAAAAGACAAGGTTATAGAAAAAGGATCACCTAAATTACAACCAGCCTACCAAAAAGATGAAGGATATATGATGGATCAGAGAAAGGGCTATATCCCTAATAATAGTATTATGGAAACATGGAATGATGTTTATAATAACCCGGGGCAACTTAATAATCCGGAAAAAAGACTTCCGGGCGATTTTGGAATTGTTGATTTTAATGGAGATGGTGTTTTGGATGCTGATGATATTGCTCCTATTGGTTATGCCGGCAGGCCTCAATATAGTTATGCTCCGGCTTATGGAATCTCATATAAGAATTGGAGTGCAAATATGAGATGGTTCGGCACATATAATGTTGCCGGGAGCGTAAGTGATTCTTATACGTGGTGGGGGTCTCAGACTTTAGAACCTGTTATTTCTACATATATGATTCATGAATCATGGTCACCTGAAAGAGGGAATTTAGAAAATGCTATTCGTCCACAAATGAGGGGGATGACCAGTATGTCGGGTATTACAATGTTAACTCCTTATGTTGAACAATCAAGAGCATATCTGCGACTTGAAAGTGCTGAAATTGCTTATTCTTTGAACCGATCTAATATGCCTTATCTAAAAAGAATGGGGATAAACAATCTTCGACTTGTACTTAGCGGAAATAATATTCTTTTAATTTCTAAAATGAGAACAGACATGGATGCTTATGGAGATGTTTCCGGATCTACGCGAAGAGGTTATCCTGTTTTAAGAAGATTCAATTTGGGTATAAGTATGGATTTTTAATCAGTCAATTAATAAACTCAATCTAATGAAAACAATAATGAAAATAAAATATTTACTGATTTTTCTTTTAGGTATATTCCTTTTTAATTCCTGTGCTGATTATTTGGAAAAAACACCTGAATCGGATGTAACTGATGAAGATGTGTTTGGCACTTATCCTTCTTTTCAGGGTTTTGTAGATAATATGTATCCTCATATAAAGAGTTCACTCGGATGGTGGTATGCAATGACAATGAACTGGGGTGGAGAAGTGTATCATACTCATCATACCAGCAATGCCGTTTTAAATGGTGATTATTATTATATGTTAAATTTTGCTTCTTCTATCCTCGGAAATGGCGTTAACAGAACAGGAGCTGAATGGGGTTCTGATATATCAGGAAGAGGTATCTGGACTGGTGGATGGTACTGTATAAGAAGAGCAAACCTGGCCCTGGAAAAATTACCCCTGCTACGGGATGCTACTGATGAAGAAAAACGCCTTATTGAAGGACAGGCTTACTTTTTTAGAGCATATTTTTATGGGGAGATTTTACGTATATGGGGAGGGATGCCTTATATTGATCATGTTTTACAGGCAAGTGATGAAATGGTATTACCCAGAATAACATATCATGAAGGTGTAGAAAGAATTGTGGAAGATCTTGATAAAGCTATAACATTATTGCCTGATAATTGGGATAATACAGGACCCGGAAGTGAACGTATCGGAGCTAATCATGGAAGAATAACTAAAGGAGCTGCTTTGGGATTTAAACAAAGACATCTGCTTTATGCAGCAAGTCCATTGATGAATGGTGCTTCAGGAAATACTTATACTTATAATATAGATTATGCCAGGCGATCTGCCGAAGCAGGCTGGGAATTAATAAAACTGGCAAATCAGGGTGTTTATTCCTTAGTTCCTTTGGCTCAATATTCAGACAATTTTTATAAGTTGACCAGAAATACAGTTTGGACTGATGAAACTATTCTTGCCAGGTCAAGACCTTATAATATTGGAAATGCTAATTATACATCAATACTTAGCGATGCCTATATCCCAATTCATTTAAGTGACAGAAAACCTACTAATATGTCTGGGAATCAGGCATTTGTTGATCGTTTTGAAATGGCCGACGGAACACGTTATTTGGTTGAATATGATACAGATGATAATAAAAGATGGAAAAATAGGGATCCGCGTTTTTATAAAAATTATTATGTTGATAGAGATAAAATTGGAGATCATCCAAATTCTTTTGTTTCATTATGGGTTGGGCCTGAGGAAATTGCAAGGCCCCTCAACCAGGTCCCCCTCTCATATCATATTGCAAAGTTTTGGCCATATAATGTTAACACTTATGACAGGGTTACATCTAATTTAATGTTACTTGTTCCTCAAATGCGCCTTGCTGAAGCATATCTCAGTTATGCTGAAGCTGTAACAATAGCATATGGCCCTGACGGTAAAGCCCCGGGTGCAGACCTTTCAGCTGTTGATGCTGTCAATATTGTTCGTGCAAGAGCCAATATGCCTCCTGTTACTTCAGAGGCTACTGGTTATGATACTTTTTTGGATCTTGTCTGGAATGAAAGGGCAGTAGAACTAGCTCATGAAGATCATTATTGGTTTGATATACGAAGATGGTATATTGCCCATCTTGATGAATATAAAGGTTTGAAAATAAGGGATTTTGTGAGCCTGGACTTTGATAAAGACTGGACATATTTTACAAGATCAGTTTACACTCAACGAATTTTTGAAATGAAACATTATTGGTTCCCGATTCCTAAGACACAGGCTTTTTTGTATAAAGAGTTTTACCAAAATCCGGGATGGTAGATGATTTAATTTAGAATTCAGTAAACCAGAATAATAATAAAGAAATAAGAATATGAAATCTTATATGATTAAACTTCTTTTAATAAGAATTTCATTGTTCGGTAATCAAATTAAAACTACAAATAATGAATAAACAAAGTATAAAAATATTATTAGTCCTTTTGAGTATATATATTCTTTTACCAGTATACGCGTTTTCACAAGCCAGGCAGATTGTTGTTGTAAAGGATATGAATGGTAATCCTGTATCGGGTGCTCAAATTACATTAGGAGAGGATTCGAAGCCTGTGTATTCCAATGAACGTGGTGAATTTAATATAGAACAGGGCCGCAATTATGCAATTTTGATCGAAGCCGAGGGTTTTGATCCTATTTTAGTTAAAAGTGCCGGTTTAGCTGAAGTTACATTGAAAAAAAGTTTATATCAAATGGGTAAACAAGATGAGGTAAATGTACCTTTTGCTATTTTTAAGGAACGTGAGATCCCTGGTGCAATAACTGTTTTAGAACCAAAAGAAATTCTTAAATATGATCAGCAAAATACAGTACGTGGTGCATTAAATGGACGTGTGCCAGGTTTATTTGGCTCTTCTGATATTCGTGGAATAGGTGCACCGTTATATGTTATAAATGGTGTGCCTCGTCAAGGGATAGATATTAATTTACAAGAAATAGAGCAGATAACAGTATTGAAAGATTTATCTACAATGATGTTGTATGGTACCCAGGCAAATAATGGCGTAATATTAATTACAACCAAACGTGGTGTTCCATTAAAGCGTGAAGTTAATTTCACGGCACAATCAGGAATAAATGTTCCTATCAGTTATCCTAAGTATTTATCAGCTCCGGAATATATGGAATTATATAATGAATCCTTAATGAATGATGGCCTGAGCCCGAGATATTCAGAAGCTGAGATCTCAGATACACGTTTGGGAACAAATACAGTCCGTTATCCGGATGTGGATTATTATAATTCTACCTACCTGAAGGATTGGTCAAATACTTTTAACGTAAATGGTGAAATAAGCGGAGGAAATGAAATAGGACAGTTCTATTTAAATATGGGTTGGAATCGTGATAATGGTTTATTAGCCATTGGGGAAGGTTTAAAAGAGAGAACTGACAGATTCAATTTACGTAGTAATATTGATTATAAAGTAGCTGAGAATATCAACCTTTTATTTGATGGAGCTGTTATTTTTAATTTTTCCAGGGCTCCTCGTTATTCATCATCTTCAAACAATTTTTGGACACTTTCATCAACTTATCGTCCTAATATTTATCAGCCACTTATTCCGGCAGATCTTATTACTAATGAAGATTTATTATCGGCAGCCAAATTAGTTGATAACAAATATGTTTTAGGTGGAACAACTGAATATTTAACAAATATATATGGAGAATTAACCAGGAATGGATCTGAAAAGGGTCAGGATAGGCTCATAGAGATGAATACAGGTTTAAATTTCGATTTGGGGGGACTAACCGAGGGACTTACTGCAAAAGCTTTTGTGTCATTTGATATGTTTAGTATGTTTACTGAGGTTCTTATGAATAGTTATTCTGTTTATCGTCCAAATTTTGCATCCGATAATACTATAAATTCTTTTTCCAGGTTGGGGACCGATGTAAAGGTACATGAACAAACTATTAATAATGTTTCTTTTTTTCGACGCTATGGTGCTTATGGTATGGCTGATTATAAGCGTACTTTTGATGATCATCAAATTAATGCCCAGGCATTAGTGTTTTTGAACCGTTATGACGAAAATATGGTAATTCAGCCGAAAAAGAATTTGCATTATGGATTACGGGGAAATTACATGTTTCGTAATAGATATATTGTAGAACTTACCGGTGTATATGCTGGAAGCGGAAAAATATACAATTCGGATAAACGACTCGCTTTTTCTCCCGGAATTGGATTAGCATGGATTGCAAGCGAGGAGAACTTCTTAAAATCTAATTTATCTGTCAATTATTTAAAAATCAGAGCAAATTGGGCTATAAATCACACTGATGAAAAAATATCAAATTATCGTTTGGACAGTGATTATTTTATGACTAGTAGCTCACTGTCATTTAATCATGGAGGATATAATAATGTCGGAATGCTATATTATCCGGGGAATACAACTTTAGGGATGGAAAAAGTACAGAATATGAATGCAGGTTTTGAGGCAATGTTATTTGATCATCATTTAGGGCTGGAAGGGAGCTATTTTTATAATAAAAATTATGATATTATAAATCTTAGGACAAATACTTTGCCTGGATATTTTGGTGCACTTGCCTACGAGAATTATGGCAGTTACCAGCGTCAGGGAATAGAAGCTGGCGTGAACTATTTTAACCATTTAGGCGATTTAAAAATTAGGATAGGTTCAAATTTAACATATTCCACTTCAGAATTATTGATCTGGGATGAATTGAAATATGAAGACGAATATCGTAGAACAGTTGGAAAGGCAACAGATGCTATATTTGGTTACGTAGCTCTTGGCCTTTTTAAAGATCAGGCTGACATTGATAATCATGCTGTTCAGACTTTTGGGGATGTAAAACCAGGTGATATTAAATATAAAGATTTGAATGGAGATAATAAAATTGATGAAAGAGACCAGATGATGATTGGTAATTCCAAACCTTCACTGCAATATGGAATTCATGCCCAATTAACTTATAAAAACATTGAATTTTTCGTTTTAGGTACCGGACAAACCGGACGAGACAGATATTTTAATAATGCTTATTATTGGGTTTACGGTGACAGAAAGTATTCTGAAGTTGTTTTAAATCGCTGGACACCTCTTACATCTGAAACGGCTAATTATCCCAGATTATCCTCTACATCCAACGCGAATAATTTCAGGAATTCTACTTTTTGGTTGTATGAAAGTAATTGGTTTAGTATACATACTATTCAATTTACCTATAGTTTGCCTGTAAAAGATTTTGCCGGTTTGGAAAATGTCGGACTTTTCCTTAGAGGAAATAATGTGTTAATGCTTTCAGGAATAAAAGATAAATTAGAACTAAATATAGCTGCCCCTCCACAGATGCGTTTATACACAATTGGTTTAAAATTAATGTTTTAATTAAACTAAAATTAATTATTTATGAAAAGATATATATATATAATACTGCTGTCTGTTATTACAAGTTTATATTCTTGTATAGAGTTTCTTGAACCGGCCAAAGAGAATATCACAGATGAGTCTTTTTTATTGCAAAAACCTGAATGGGTGGAAGGTTTACTATTACGGGCCTATATAAGTATGCCCAATGGTTATAATTTTTTCACTGATGTGGCTACTGATGATGCAGTAACAAACTTGAAAGGTTCATCTTATACACGAATGGCAATGGGTGAGTGGTCGTCGAATTTTTATCCGATGACCCAATGGACAACAGCTTATGAACAAATTTATTATATTAATAAGTTTCTGGAGTATTATGAGTCCGTGAAATGGGCTACTGATCCTAATTTTCCAAAAGAAGAGAATGATCAGAAGGATATTTTGCATAAGAAACGTCTAAAAGGTGAGGCTCACGGATTACGTGCATGGTGGAAACTAC
>CAZLXM010000055.1:0-13815 GCA_964563105.1 uncultured Bacteroidaceae bacterium | reverse complement strand
AAAAACTGCTGATGGCGGCTTACTTGGCTTTCCAATAATTGATAAGAATCTTATTTCTACAGATAACTGGAAACTTCCAAGAAATAGTTTTGCCGAATGTGTTAATAGTATTTTGGATGACTTGGATGTTGCTATTGCGAATTTGCCGGGAGTATACGAAGATGGCCCTAATGATATTATAAATAAAACCTCGGGATTTCGTTTTGAAAATAGAATAAATGGCCATTCAGCGAAAGCATTAAAATCACGTGTAGCACTATTGGCAGCAAGTCCTGCGTTTTCAGGTTCAAATGTTATAAGCTGGGCTCAGGCAGCTGAAATTGCAGGTGATTTATTACTAGATATAGGAACATTACCAATTACAGGAAAAACTTTTTATCTGGATACTAAACATGAGGAAAATATTTGGAATCGTTCTCAACAAAATATTCGTTCCTGGGAGCAGAATAATTTTCCTCCTTCTTTATTTGGATCTGCCAGAACTAATCCTTCCCAGAATTTAGTTGATGCTTTCCCAATGAAAAATGGTTATCCTTTAAAACATACTTTGAGCGGGTATGATCCGGATAACCCCTATTATAATCGTGATACCAGGCTTTACGATTATATTATTTATGATGGTGCTTCTTTTAAGTCGGTAGTGATTAACACATTTAGTGGTGCAGCATCCAACGGAATAAATGAATTAGAAACATCAACACGTACTGGCTATTATCTCAAAAAATTTATGGATCCTGGAGTTAGTTTAAACCCTTCAAATTTGGTTAGCAGACAGCATTCATATACCTTAATACGCAAAACGGAAATATTGTTGAATTATGCAGAAGCTGCAAATGAGGCATGGGGACCAGATGAAGATCCTTTAGATCTGGGTTTTACTGCCCGAAGCAAAATTGCTGAACTTAGAGTTCGTGCCGGAATTACTCAACCAGATGAATACCTTGCGTCTATAACGAATCAGGAAGAAATGCGTGAACTAATATGTAATGAAAGACGCATTGAGCTGTGTTTTGAAGGCTTCAGATTTTGGGATTTAAGACGTTGGGATTTATCTGAACTTATGAATGAAACAGTTAAAGGTGTATTTATAACAAAAGAAGGTTCAGATAAAATGTATGAGTATAAGGATGTGGAAGTAAGGCGTTATAGTCCTTACATGATATATCCCCCAATACCATATAATGAAACCCTTAAATACGATATTATTCAAAATAATGGTTGGTAAATTTTAACGATAAAAAGGTTAGATATTTAGACATGGAAACTAAAAGTAGTAATGAATTAAAATTCAATTGTTCAAATAAAAGTTTCTGTATAACATTAAAAAAATCAAAAAATAAACATATGAAAAAATTATTAACTTTAATTTTCATAATTGTTGGAATATCAGGATGTGAAAACCAAAAACAGGAATGGCCTGATTTTGAAACGAAGACTGTTTACTTTCCATTCCAAACACCCATTAGGACATTATCTTTCGGAGAAGACAGGATAGATAACTCTTTGGATAAAGAACTTGCTTTTGATATAGGTATAGTAATAAGCGGGATGTACGATAATAAACAAAACTGGAATGTTGACTATAATAAAGATAATAATTTATTATCCGATAGTGTATTTGGTAATAACAGAGTTGAGCTTAAAGCTATGCCTGAAAATTATTATACTTTAAGTCCTTTAAATACAATAACCATACCTAAAGGATCTTTTACAGGGCGTATAAGAATTCAATTGACCGATGATTTTTTAAATGACCCTTTAGCATTAACTGGTCAATATGTTATTCCGTTGGTAATTACAGGAACATCAGCTGATAGTATTTTAACCGGTAATCCGGCAGTTCCTAACCCTGACAGAAGAATTAATACTGATTGGTTTTCAAGAATGGCACCAAAAGACTGGGTTTTATTTGCAGTTAAATATATAAATGCCTATGAAGGCTCGTGGTTACAGAGAGGAAGGATGATTGCTTTTCTGAATAACAATCCGGTCGATACAATAACTTATAGGGCACTTCATGTAGAAAGGGATAAAGTGGTTACCTTAAGATCTTTAAATACAACAAAAGCTGTAACTAATTTTATTGCTGATAGAAGTAGCGAAGATGGTGATTATGCCATGATTCTTGAATTTTCAAATATGTGGGGAAGACCTGGAGGACAGATTGAAATTACACCCGAAGAAAATGCTTTATATCAAGTTTCGGGTACAGGTCAGTATTATGATAAAGAAAATAGTTCAGAATCATGGATCGGTCTTAAGTGGCAGTCAATGCACCTGAACTATACTTATGATGATGGCACATATTTTTATCAGGTTAATGATACATTAGTCTTTAGAGATAGAGGAATTAAGTTTGAGGAACATAACCTTACGATAGTAAAATAATCATTAAATTTAGTTTTAATAAAACATAAAACTTATAAGTGATAAGGCTTAAGACTTGAGATTTAAAATATTATATTTATTAACATATTTTTTTATATTAAAATAAATAAGATGAATTCTCTAATAAAAAATTATTTCTTTTTAATTTTAATTTTATTACTAAGCCAATGTCAATCTGTCCAGGAAAAAAATATTGAAGCTCATAAGGTATGGGATAAGATAGAACCGTTCTTTTCTGTCCCTGAAGAATATAAAGATCAATTTGGAGAGTACCGTTCACCTTTGAAATTTTATAATGGGAAAGCGGTTAAAAATAAGAAAGACTGGAAAAGAAGAAGGGAAGAAATTCTTACACGCTGGCATGAAATGATGGGGGCCTGGCCACCTTTCATAAAGGATCAGGAATTAGAGATCATAGATAGTGTACGCAAGGAAAATTTTACACAATATCGTATAAGTTTTAATTGGACTAAGGATGAAAAAAGAGAGGGATATCTTTTGGTTCCTGATGGGGAAGGTATTAAACCTGCAGTAATTACCGTATATTATTATCCTGAAGCAGCAATTGGTTTAAAAATTGAAAACAGAGATTATGCTTATCAATTGACAAAACGAGGATTTATAACCTTATCAATAGGTGTTGGTGAAAAAGATGAAGTGTTGTATTATCCTAATAAAGAAAATGCTTCTATTCAGCCAATTTCTATGCAGGCATACGTTACAGCAAATGCCTGGTATGCATTAACGAAGTTTCAGGATGTGGATTCCACCAAGATCGGTATTGTCGGTCAATCTTATGGTGGAAAATGGGCGATGTTTACTTCATGTCTCTTTGATAAATTTGCATGCGCTGCATGGTCAGCTCCGGGTATTGTTTTAGATGAAACCTTTGGTAATTGTAATTATTGGGACCCATGGTATTTAGGTTATCATCAGCCTCCATGGAGAGAGAGGGGTAAACCTTCAGAAACTAATCCGGCAAAAGGATTATATCCGAAACTTATGGCAGAAGGTTATAATCTTCATGAATTACATGCACTCATGGCCCCCCGTCCTTTCCTAGTTTCTGCAGGCACTGAAGATCCGCCCCGACGCTGGATCCCTTTAAACCACACCATTGAAGTTAATCGTCTGTTAGGATTTAAAAATCGTGTAGCTATGACAAATCGAAAAGAACATGCTCCAAGTCCGGAATCAAATGAACAGATATATTTGTTTTTTGAATATTTTCTTAAATACAATGGAATTTCTGAAAAATCAAATTTTATAATCAAAAGATAGATGTTTAAAAGTACAATTAATAATCTCAAAATATTCTGAGTTCAGGAAAAGATTAAGTTCACATTTGACATAATTCATTTAATACATAAAAATAAATTTATGAAAAACACATTAGCTCGTCGCAAATTTATTAAAACATCAGCAATTGCGGGAATAGGTTTAGGGATTTCCGGAAAAGTTAAAGCAGGAAATAATAATGTTGTACAGCAAGGTAAAAGGGTAGGGATGATTGGTCTGGACACATCTCATGTTACCGCTTTTAGTCGAACTTTGAATAATCCTTCGGCAGGACCGGAATATAACGGATTTAAAGTTGTTGCTGCTTATCCGACAAAAGGAAGTGCAGATATGTCATTTAGTGTAAACAGACTGGAAGGTTTTACCGAAAGTGTAAAAAAACTTGGTGTTGAAATAGTTAATTCTATTGAAGAGCTTCTTAAAAGAGTTGATGTTGTGTTGTTGGAATCGGTAGATGGTCGTGTTCATTATGAACAGGCACTTCCTGTATTGAAGGCAGGTAAGCGTATGTTCATTGATAAGCCTTTATCCCATTCACTAAGTAGTGCAATGTCAATTTTTGAAGTAGCAAAAAAATATAAAGTACCTGTATTTTCTTCTTCTGCTACAAGGTTTGCCCCAAATGCACGAGAAATTGTTGACGGCAAAATTGGGAAAGTACTTGGAGCAGACACCTTTTCTCCCACAGGTACAGCAGTTGGGCATCCGGATATGTATTTTTACGGGATCCATGGTATTGAATCTTTATTTACTGTTATGGGCCCCGGTTGTAGAGAGGTAACTCGATTTAACACAGATGGCACAGATATTATTGTTGGAATATGGGAAGGTGGCCGTGTTGGTACTTTTAGGGGAACTCCGCGTGGAGGTAAGTCAGGTTTCGGAGGAAAAGCTTTTGGTGTTGACGGGATAGCAGATATTGGAGATTTCGCCGGATATAATCCTATGCTAATCAAAATTACCGAATTCTTCCAAACTGGAATAGTTCCCGTAAGTCCGGAAGAAACCCTTGAAATACTTGCATTTATGGAAGCAGCCGATGAGAGTAAAAATAAAAATGGTGCTCCGGTAAGCATTGAATCTATTATGCAAAAGGCAAAAGCACAAATTATCAAAGTTTAATTTTATATTTTAGTTACAGATTAAATTTTAATATTAATATCAAAATTAGAACAGGATGAAAAGAAGAAATTTTTTAAAAAATACTATGACTACTGCTACAGGGGCCTTTGTTGTTCCTTCTATTGTTCCTTCCACTGTTTTTGGGAAGAATGCTCCAAGTAATATGATAAATATTGCTCAGATTGGATATGGCCGTATTGGTCAAAGTTTGGATGTAGGATCAATGTTAAGGCGTGATGATGTGCGAATTGTTGCTGTATGTGATGTTGATTCTAAACGTCGTCAGGATGGCAAAACACGTATTGAAGAACATTATAACAAAAATAAAGGTAAGTCTAAATATATTGAAGTTAAGATGTATGAAGATTACCGCGAAATGTTGTTACGTTCTGATATTGATGCAGTGATAATAAGCACACCGGATCATTGGCACGCACAACCAGCAATCGAGGCTGCTTTATCCGGAAAAGATTTTTTTCTGCAAAAACCTACTACATTAACAATTGAAGAAGGAAAATTGTTACGTGATACTGTTGCAAAGAAGGGGACTATAACACAGATATGCACGCAGCACCGTTGTTCAGAGCAATTTTGGAGAGCTGCAGAACTTATAAGAAATGGAAGGATCGGAAAATTACATACAGTATATATTGGTATTGGAGGAGAAACCCCCGGACCTGTTGTACAGGAAATGCCTGTTCCAAAGAATCTCAATTACAATATGTGGTTAGGTTCTACTCCCTGGGTTTTCTATAATGAGATAGGAGTACACCCACAAAATAATTATGGCAGGCCGGGATGGATGAAACGTCATCAATTTGGGGCCGGAGGAATTAGTAATACCGGTCAGCATTATATAGACGTTGCCGCCTGGGCTATGAATACTGAGAGAACAGGCCCAATACAGATTGAGGCTGTTGGCGAATTTCCAAAATCCGGAATATTTGATGTGCCAAAAGATTTTTTAGTTATTGCTGAGTATCAGAATGGAATAAGATGCCTTTTGGGAAACAAATATCCTTCCGGAGCAAGATATGAGGGTAGCGACGGCTGGATTTATGCAGGGCCGGGAACTATAAAAGTAACTGAAAGTGATCCTGACAGAGGCGATACTTCAAAAATTTTTGATGCGAGTGATAAAGCCATTCTTGAATCCAAAATTGAAGATAATGAAATACATTTGTTGAGAACCAATAGTTTACATAGCAATTGGATTGATTGTATTAAAACGCGCGAACAGACTCTTGTGCCTGTTGAAGTTGCACATCGTAGCTGTAGTGTTGCACTACTTGGAGATCTTGCAATGCATATAGGCAGAAGGCTAAAATATGACCCTGCAAAAGAGCAATTTATAGGTGATAAAGAAGCTAATAGTATGCTTTCACGTACGCAAAGAGAACCTTATGGAACTAATTACATTCAGATGTAAATTATATAATAAACAGTTTTATAATTAGTTGAAAATCAAAATTTTTCTGATCAATAATATTTTATAAAACATTAGAAAGATTATTTAGTTTTCAGAAAGCAGATATTTTTAAAATAAATTGATGTGAAAACTAATTTCAGTGAAAACTAATTTCAGTGAAAACGGAGGATATTAACACATAAGTTAGTTTGAAATAACCCATATTGAGTTTTACATTAGATATATCTGAAACTCAGAATGAAAATTTCATATAGAAAGATTTGTTTTCCTGCGATTATATTTATGAATATTCGAATAAAATTTATTATCAGGATTTTTGCTTGTTTTTCATAATTAAAATCTTGCCTTCAACTAGTATGTTAACTGGATAAAAAAATAATCCCGTTTTAACTATCTTGAACAAGCCTCCCTATATTTTTAGGGAAAAAATTAAAATTTATATACTAATCATTTGTAAACTCAGAAATTATAAAATTACAATATACTTAAGGATATTATTCAATTAATGATTCGCCGTCAGAAGATATTAGACTTTTGATATTAAATGTTTGTTAATTGGAGGTGTGAAATATTTCATTACATTTTAAGATTATTATATTTGTATTTATAGTTCTTAAAATATGTTGAATTATATGAAAATCGCCGATGTGTTTCGAACATATATAAAAATGAACTGAGTCTGACAACAGCGCTTATGACACTTTGGCAACTTATTCTTTTGTATTAATGGTGAAATTTCATTTATGCAAAAGCGACAGTGCCGAATTCAGTTTACAATAATAGTCTGTTCATTTTCTATAATTAAAGCTTAAGGCTTTGTCTGAACAATAACTTGAATAATAATGTTATTCCAGATTTTTTATAAAAGAAAATGATGACAGGGGCTCCAGGTGGTTAATTATTATTGTTGTAAACTTCCTAATTCAAAAAGGTGTGAATCGAACTTCATTTGGTGAATGTTACACGGAAAAGAGGATTAATGAACATTTGAATCTGATTTTTTACTCTTCTTTAAAAAGAATGAAAAAATTAAATACTCTATCTGAAGGATGTAATAAACCATGAATAACTAAATTATTTTCTGATGAAAAAACTATTATTTATTTTCTTAACTATTACAATATTCAATCAGTTGATTATTGCACAAAAAAAGGTCTGGAATGAAACTGAACAACAACGGATTGACCGGATGAAATGGTGGACAGATGCACGTTTTGGCATGTTCATTCATTGGGGGATATCCTCTGAAGCAGCGAGGGGCGAATGGGTACAAACGACTGAATTTATGACAAATGAAGAGTATCATAAGTATTTTGAAATTTTTGATCCTGATCTGTACGATCCTAAAGAATGGGCTAAAGCTGCAAAATATGCAGGAATGAAATATGTTGTAATAACATCCAAACATCATGATGGATTTTGTCTTTGGGATTCCGATTTTACCGATTTTAAATCGACAAATACACCTTATGGCAAAGATCTGTTAAAACCTTTTGTAGAGGCATTCCGTGAAGAAGGGTTGCGGGTAGGTTTCTATTATTCAGGGCCTGACTGGAATCATCCAAAGTATCCTGTTAATCATGGCAGCCTGATACATCCTTTACGTAACCGTTCCGATATTAATAAACTAAATAAAGAACGTGACATAAATAAGTACATTGAGTATATGCATAATCAAATTCGTGAATTGCTTACTGAGTTTGGACAAATTGATTTGTTTTGGTCAGATTATGGTGGCGATGTAACTACAGGAAGTCCGGATGAACTTTTATCCTTAGTTAGAGGTTTACAACCCGGGATAATATTAAATGATCGCCTTTTTAGCCCCCGTCATCTTTCAGGTTTAGGCTGGAAGTGGGATTACCGCAGCCCGGAACAAACAATACCATCCGAATGGATTAAAATGGAAGGACAAAAAGTTCCATGGGAAGTATGTCATACATTAAACGGATCATGGGGTTATCGGAGAAATGTTGCAATTACAAACAGATATGGCTGGAAATCAACAAAGCAACTTTTACATTTAATTATTGAAACTGTTAGCAAAGGAGGAAATATTCTCCTTAATGTTGGACCTACTGCAAGGGGGAAACTGGATGAACCAACTCTGGAACGGCTTAAAGGCATTGGTGACTGGATGGAATATCATAGCCGGTCAATTTATGAGTGTACTGCTGCTCCCGAAGGATTCACAGCACCGGAAAATTGTATGTTGACATATAATCCTGAAAAAAGACGCATGTATATTCACATATTGGAATGGCCGACCCGATTACTTCATTTGGATGAATCCTTTACCGGTAAGGTAAAATATGCACGTTTTCTGCATGACGCTTCAGAAGTGCAGTTTTCACAGGGTAAAGCACATTGGGACTGGGTATGGACAGGAGATGCGGAAATAATTGCAAATCGTGGAGAATATAAGAAACTTACAATAGAACTGGAAATTGAAAAACCAAATGTTGAAATTCCGGTAATTGAACTATTTTTAAAATAATGATTGCAAAGAAATATTAAACAGGTTTTTCTTTTTTAGTTCAAACAGGATTATTGGAACATGAAAAGAAGATCATTTATTAAAAAAGTATCTGCATCTACCTTTACTTTAGGATCATCTCAAGGGGAGTTAAACACTGTCTTCAGCTCTGATAGCACCAAATTTATCCTGGTAAAAGATTGTCAGGCCAAAGTACCAATTATTACCGCTCCCGGTGCTTCTTTTGAAACCCGTCGTGCAGCCAATGATTTAGCCGAATATATTTGGAAGACCAGTGGTGCCCGTCCAAAAGTTTTACATGGAACCGGGATCATCCCTGAAAGTGCTGTATGGGTAGGAATTCAACCTATACTTTCAAATGTATTTAAAGGAATAAACCTGGAATTTACTAAATCTCAGGAGATATTAATTTGTTGTACTAATAAACATCTTTTAATTGCAGGCCGGGATCATTTTTTTGAGAATGTCCAGATTGAATTTGGTACGGTTAATGCCGTTTATACTTTTCTTCAAAAGTACTTGGAAGTTAGATGGTTATGGCCTGGAGATCTTGGCGAAGATATAATGTGTAAAACTGACATAGCGTTTTCTCCATTTAATTACAGATTTGCACCACCATTTTTAAGAAGGGATATTATCAGAGTAGTTCGCTCCAAAGAGGGTGAAAAATGGATGCGTTTTCAGCGTCTCAGATATGACTCTTTAAAAGGACAGGCTGGTGGCCACGCATTTACAACATGGTGGGATAGATTTCATAAAGATCATCCTGAATGGTTTGCTCTTCAGCCGGATGGTTCAAGAAGTGGATATCCGGGTGCGCGTACTGTTAAAATGTGTCTTTCAAACCCGGAAGTATGGGGCCAATGGTTACTTGATGCAGAGGAAAATATTAAAAAAAATCCCGAAATAAGCATGATAATGGCAGGAGAAAATGACAGTTTTGCCACAGGGTTGTGTGTTTGCGAATCCTGTCGTTCATGGGATCATCCGGATGGCTCTCCATTTACATATTATTGGGACGGATACAAAGAAGAATATGTGGTTATGACTAACCGCTACATTACGTTTTGTAATAAAGTGGCACGTAAACTCAAAGAGAGATTTCCTGAAAGAAAGGATCTGTACGTACAGGCCCTTGCCTATGGTCCCTCATTAGAGCCACCTATAGACCTTAAAATAGAAGATAACATTATTGTTTCATATGTTGGTTTTTTCCCACTTATAGGTGATGAAATTAGAAAAAAGACAAAACAAGAATTTATGGAGTGGGCAAAACTTTCTAAAGCTATGTTGTACAGGCCTAATTATTGGTATTTTACCGGTGGCATTTGGGGATTACCTGATCCGGCGTTCAAAAATACAATGGAAGATTTTCTTTTTCTGGCAAAAAATAAATGTAAAGGAATTTTTGTTGATACAGCCCAGGAACATTGGTCGACACAAGGGCCTCAATATTACCTGATGACACAACTGGCATGGGATCCGTATCAGGATGGTCAGGCTGTAATGGATGATTATTTTAAAAGAGGTTTTGGAAAAGCTGCCGGAAAAATGAAAGAATACTGGGAGATGCTGGAAAATGCGAGTCAAAAAGTAATTAACAGCCCTAAATATCCAACCGGATCAGCTGGAAGGTATCTGCAAATACCTTTTTTCGGGGCAATTTATACAAAGGAGTTTTTTGAAAAATCAGGGCTTCTTTTAAAACAAGCCGAAATCATTTTAAAAAATGAACCGGAGTTCTATCGAAAAAGGGTGTCCTTCATGAAAACAGGATATGAATTTACCAGACTAATGATGTCTAATATTGCACTAATGGCCAAAGTACGTGAAACTAAAGGAAAAGATAAAATTGCCCTTAATCAGGTTACTGAAAATTGGAAAATTATCAGAGAATTATATGAAAAATCGGGCCCGCTCTCATTAAATTATGAGTCAATCATGTCAAAAATGAAGGGTACTGGTTATATGGGACTTATGGAGGATTATTTTGGGCCTCCGGCTGATAAGTATATTAATTCGCAGTAATTTAAATATTTTGTTTTTAGCGTGCATGAGAGCGATCTGACTGATTCCTGAGTTGTTTAAAGAGGGACCTGTTGAGCCCTTCCGGCCGCTAGTTTAGCGGGAACAGGAGAAATTCCTGAAATTAATAATGAATTATTTAAATTATAATGAAAGAGATTTAGAACTACTTTATATCAAATAATTGTAATAAATAATTACCTGGAAAAACCAGATTAACTTAAATTCTATTATTATGAGTAATCGCAGAACCTTTGTTAAACAATTAAGCGCAGCATCCCTGGCTGGAAGCATGCCCTTTGTTTTTATTCCTGAAAAGAAATCACCGGAATCAATTAAACTTCTTGTACGTGCAGATGATTTTGGAAATAGCTGGGGAAGAACTGCCGGAATTATCAAAACGTACAGGGAGGGAATTGTTACCTCTACAAGTTTGATTGTACCTTCACAGTTTTTTGAAGAGTCAGTTTCATTATGTAAAGCTAATCCAGGCCTGGCTGTTGGTCTGCATATTACTCTCGTTGCAACCAGGACCAGACCCGTTCTCTCACCTGAGATAGTCCCAAGTATTGTAAATAGTGATGGTTTTTTTTATGAAAGTATGGCCGAATTAGAAAAAGCGGACCCTAAAGCTGAAGAAATTGAAAAAGAAATCAGGGCCCAGGTTGGTAAAGCAAGGGCAAGCGGGTTGCATTTTGTTTATCTCGACTGGCACAGAGGAGGATCTGAACAATTGAGAGTTCATAAGCTGAGAAAAGAGTTAATTATCCGACTGTGTAAAGAACAGAAATTAATTTTTGGAGAAGATGACGGCACAATGTATGGTTATCTAAGGTATCCTTTTATCCCGGAACATTGGCCTACAATGGAACTCCCTGATGGTCAGAAGGTACATTACCCTGCTCCATCTCTTAGTGAAAGTGATAAAAAAACGTTTTTTGAAAGATTAAATAATATTGAACCTGGTAAATGGTTAAGTGTTGCACACCCTGGTTTAGGCGAACCTGAAAGGTTAAGTGTAGTCGGGTTATTATGCACAGATGAAGCTAAACATATAATTAAAAGAAAAAACATTCAACTTGTTAGTTATTTTGATTTATGGAAAGAAGAATTTAAAAAAAACAATTAATAAAGTAATTATGATGAAGCTAACAAGTAATATCCAAATTCCGGGACAACGTCTTGCTTCAGTCGACGCACTAAGAGGTTTGGATATGTTGTTCCTTGTTGGGATAGCAGGGGTTTTTCAAGCTCTTCCGAAATGGTCTGATAATGCTGTTTTTAATTGGCTGGCTAGCCAATGTAATCATACTGAATGGCATGGCTTTTCTACTTATGACTTAATATTCCCTCTTTTTATTTTTATTGTTGGTGTTAGTATCCCGCTTGCTATGGTTAAAAAACTTCAACAGAAAACTGAAAAAATAAAAATATATCAACATATTATTAAACGAAGTTTGCTGCTTATTTTATTGGGCTTAATATGTAATGGATTACTTGGGTTTAATTTTTCAAATTTTAAATATACAGGTGTTTTACAAAGAATATCAATTGCATATTTCTTTGCCGCAATTCTTGTTTTAAATACAAATTTTAGAACTTGGACTATTGTTTCTATTTCACTTTTAATCTTTTATTGCTTAGTTATGATGCTTGTTCCGGTACCAGGATACGGAGCCGGGGTTATTACCCCTGAAGGAAATCTTCATGCTTACATTGATCAACTTTTTCTGCCTGGCAGATTAAATAATAAAATATATGATGAAGATGGCATATTACAGCAAGTTTCATCCATCGCAGTATGTTTAGCCGGGTCTGTTGCGGGCTATTGGTTATTAACATCAAAACCAAAGGAGAAAAAAGCTCTCGGACTTTTCCTGTCCGGAATAATATGTATTATTACCGGTTTAATATGGAATTATTCTTTTCCTATAATCTTTCGTTTGTGGTCAAGTTCTTATGCAATGCTTACCATTGGTATCAGTGCAGTTTTACTTTCATTGTTCTATTGGATAATTGACATTAAAGGATATAAAAAATGGGCTTTTCCCTTCATTGTCACCGGAATGAACTCTATAACAATTTATGTTGTTTCCAGGTTATTTAATTTTGGGGTAATCGTGAATATTTTCGTTCATGGATTTATTAATCATTTAGGAAACTTTAAACCGGTTTTCTGGGCTTTATGTATTTTAACTGTTAAATGGCTATTCTTATACTTTTTGTATAAAAAGAAAATATTTCTGAAAGTATAATTTATGTCAATAGCGTGAATTCTAAAATTTTAATTATATATTATGAGAAAGACTTATGTTATTAGTTTGTTATTGTTGGTTTTCTGTGCTTTTGGTTGTGTTAAACAGGAAAAGATTAAAGTTATTAAGAATAAGAAAACAAAATACTCAATTCTTGTTGATCCTGATGCTCCTGAATCTGTACATTTAGCCGCGCAGGAACTCAAAAATTATTTTGAAAAAGTTGCCGGTATATCTCCTGAAATTTTAATTTCCAATCAGCCCGGCCATAATTTGTTTATAAGCCTGGGACAAACATATGCATTAAAAGTTGCTGGTATTCATCCTTCAGATATTCCAAATGATGGTTTTAGGATCTTTACGAAAGAAAAAAATATTTACATTTATGGACCTGATACCCCAACAGGGGAGACAAATGAACTTGGAGGTATTAGTAATGGCACTTCTAATGGTGTTTTCACTTTTATAGAAGACTACCTTGGTGTTCAATGGCTTATGCCTGGTGAATTAGGGGAAGAGTACACTCCAATGAGATCTGTAATTTTACCAGCTATTGATCGGATCGAATTTTCACCTTTCAATTATCGTGTTGTATCATTTCGCAGCTCCGGTGTCCTGGAGGAAGAGTGGGACAGGCATTTAAAACTGGGAAAAGTCGCTAATGTTTCACATAATCATTCTTGGCAACAAACTATCACCCCGGCATATTATGATAAGCATCCTGAATTTTTTGCTAAATTAAATGGTAAACCAGTTATACCTACAGGCAATTATAAACTGGAAACTACTAATCCCGTACT
>CAZLXM010000054.1:0-25644 GCA_964563105.1 uncultured Bacteroidaceae bacterium | reverse complement strand
ACCGCGAGTGATATCAATAGTGTTGATACAATGGAAATTCCTACATGCAGGCCGTATAATTTAATAAGGACATTATTTGAAAATACAAATGGCAGAAATACTATCACAGTAGTCAGGGTTGCAGCCAAAATTGCCCTCCACACTTCAGTTGTTCCCCTGGTTACTGCCTGATCGGCAGTATAATCTCCGGATGCGAGCCGATATATATTTTCAAGGACCACAACAGAATTGTCGAGGAGCATTCCAACTGCAAGCGCAATACCAACAAGTGTAAGGCTATTGATGGTAATTCCGGCTGCATAGAAAATATTAAAGGCTGCCAGGATAGATATTGGGATCGCTAAAGCAACAACTGATACTAATCGCAGATTTTTAAGAAATATCCATAATACAAAAATTGCAAGTATTCCGCCTGTAAGGGCAAGTTCTTTAATCTGGCTAATATTCGTTTCCATTAATTCAGCAACATTTGACTGGACAATTATCTCAATATCCTGGTTTTTATATTGCCGGTTTAAATTCTCAATGGCCTTTTGTGTATTATGTGAGAGTTCGATCAGATTAGCCTGTGCATCATTCACTAGAATTACTGAAACTGCACTTTTCCCATTGATCCTGCTATATGATGTTTCTTCTTTAAGTCCGAAATATATTTCTGCAATATCTTTAAGCATAATCGGTCCATCAGCTATAACAATATTCTCAATTTCCCTTATATCTTTATACTCGGCACTTACATTAACAAAATATCGGTTTCCTGATTCTATGAGATATCCTGCATAGGTTTTTTCTACGGCATTTCTTCTAAGGGCGGAATTTACGCTTGAAGGTGTTATATTGTATGCTTCACATGCTCCGGTGTTTAGCCTTATTTCAATAGATTTTTCCTGACCTCCAAAAACCCTGGCACTTGCAACTCCGTCTATATTTTCTAATTCAGGTTGAATTTTCTGTTGCACCAGTGTTCTTAGTGTATTTATATCCCCTCCGCCTCTAACCTGTAATTCCATAAACTGGCCGGAGAGATTTTGCATATCGGCTTTTGAAATAGTAACATTAAAATTTTCGGGAAGGGTGGAAAGAACATTTTTTACTGTTTCCTGTAGTTTAACGTATGCATAGTTAAAGTTAACATTAGGTTTATAAGAGACAATAATACTGGTCCTCCGGGAATTAATTGAAGTTTCTATATTTTCAACTCCTTCGAGAGTACTAATTGCGCCTTCTATGGGTATTACGGCTTGATTTTCAATATATTCAGGGTTTAATTCAATTGTAGAGGTTATTTGTACAAAAAGATATGGAAATTCGGCATTGGGATACAATTCCATTTTAAGGCTTCTGTAGGAATATATTCCCAACAAGGAAATTCCCAGGAAAAGCATCGAGATCATTATCTTTCTGTGAATAATTATTTTCATGTGTCCGTAATCTTGCTTTTTAACTTAAATTATTCATATTCATATTCATTGATTAGCCTTATAGTGATGAAAAATTGCCTGAATGCTTTTTTTAACCGGGTTGAACAATGAATCCAGTATATCGTATACACATGGGATCACAATTAAAGTAAGCAGTGTTGAGGTAACTAAACCGCCAATAACAGCCAGGGCTAAAGGTGATCTTAGGGAAGCACTTTCACCGAAGCCGAAACTCAGTGGGATAAGTGCAAGTATTGTTGTCAGGCTTGTCATAAGGATGGGCCTTATTCTTTGACGGGCAGCAGCAATTATTGCCTCTTTTCTGCCTAAGCCCCCGATCCGGAGTTGATTTATCCTGTCAACCAAAATTATTGAATTATTAACTGCAATTCCGGAAAGAATAATAATCCCAATAATTGCCATTATGCTAAAAGTTTTTCCTGTCAGATAAAAGAGTAAAATGCTTCCAACTATAGCAAGTGGTATGGTCAATATTATGGTAAATGGATGTATCAATGATTCAAATTGTGAAGCAAGAACCATATACACCAATATAAGTGATAATATTAATGCAAAACGCAGATTATGCATAGATTCCTGTCTTTTTTCCTCTTCTCCCGTAACAGTAATTGTATAATTTGGAGGAATATTGACAGATGCAACAGCCTTATCTATTTCTTTTGCTATTTGTGCCAGCACTACGCCCTTTTCCATTTGTGCCATTATTCTTCCAATACGGTTCTGGTTTCTCCGGTATATTTCTTTAGGGGATATAGAGTTTCTTAGTTCGGCAACTTCATCAAGCCTAATTACTTCATTTCCACTGTTAAATGTCATATTTTGAAATGATGAAATGTCATGCTCAGGTAATTGAACAGTAATATTTATTAGTTCTCCGCTTTTTTCAAGTTCACCGGCATCCTTTCCTTCCAATTGGGACTGTATTTGGTTGATAATTGTTGATACATTCAGGTTTTTCATTCCTGCCCTTAACCTGTCAATTATTACTTCAATTTCAGGTGATCCTCCTTCTATTGAAGATTTCACATTATATATGCCGTTTAGTTGATCCATCCGTTCTTTTACCTGGTTAGTAAGTTCTTCGATCTGCTTAAGTTCTTCACCTTTTACTTCAACTACCAGAGGCGCTTCATCTGTACCTAATATTGTGTTAAGGGCTGTTTCAGTTTCTATATAACTTAATTCTATTCCAGGTATTTCCCCAATAGTTTTATTGATTGCTTCTATTGCATCTCTGGAAGAGTATCCGGATCCTTTTTTCATTATAATTTTAATATAACCGGTATTTTCCCCTTTAAATACAGCCTGGGCACTGCTGGTAATACCTGATTCAATTCCGGTATGACTATATATTGTTTGATATTCTCCCGAGAGGATTTCAGAAATTGTGGATTCAATATTTTTTATAGCTGCCGTTGTACGTTCCAGTCTTGTCCCTTCAGGCATTTTTATTTCCACGTCAAATTCAAGCGTTCCACTTTGAGGCATAAATTCCGTTCCTATTTTTGGAAATAGATAAATAGAAAGGGCTACCAAAAGAGCTGCTGATAATAATACCAATCCTTTTTTTTCAAGTGCTTTTTCAAGAAATTTTCCATAATTATTGAATGAAAGAGACCTTTTAGCAGTTGGGGCAGGTTTATTCCGGTATATTCTGTAATAAAGCATAGGAATGAGAAATATTGCTGCCAATAATGAGGATAACAATGAAAAGGCCACAGTCCAGGCCTGGTCTTTGAATAATTCTCCTGAAGCACCGTGTAAATAAACAATAGGAAGAAAGACGACAATAGTTGTTAAGGTTGATGCTGTAATTGCCCCGCCTACCTGTGCTGTGCCTGATATAGCCGCCTCACGGGTACTCATGCCGTTTTCATGGTTACGAAATATATTTTCCATAACCACGATTGCGTTATCAACCAGCATGCCGGCTCCAAGTGCAAGTCCGCCCAAAGTCATAATATTAATTGTAAGCTCACCGAAGTACATCATGTTGAAAGTTGCTATAAGAGACACCGGAATAGCAGCGCTTACAATAAATGTAGTGCCAATTCGCCTTAAAAAAACAAAAAGGATAAATACAGCCAGTATTATCCCAATAAATGCAGTATTTTTTACTTCAGTAATTGCATTTTGAATAAATGAACCCTGATTCGAGATAACTGTTAGTTTATAACCGGGTAAAGCTTTTTCTATTTCCTGAATAGACTTGCTTATAAGCTCAACAGATGTAACTGTATTAAAGCGGGTTTCTTTGTACACTGATAGTCCAATACATCTTTGACCGTTTAGTCGTACAATATTCAGAGGTCTTTTATTAAGATGCTGTATATTAGCAACATCTCTTAAAAAGATTGCTGTGTTAACAGATCTGGTTTCTTCAGCGGTATTTGTAATATTTTGTACCGGCCTGTACCCAATGATTATATTTTCAAGGTCTTTAACTTTTTCAACCAGACTAATACCTTTAATAACATATCTCATTCCCATTTCTGTAATTGACCCTCCGGAAACATTCCTGTTAAAATTCTGTATTCTTTGACTTATTTCATCAATTGTAAGATTAAAAGCATCCAGTTTATATTGATCAGTATAAATAAAAACCTCACTTTCTTCCTGTCCGGAGAGTTTTACATCAGCAACCCCTTCAAGCCGTACCAGTTTATTCCTGATATAGGTTTCAGCAACTCTTCTAAGCTCATTCATATCTGTAATTTCCTTATGGGTAAGCCCTATTAACATTATAGGGGCACTGTTGGGGTCATGCTGAGTTATATTTATTTCATCAAGTTGAAGATTTTGAGTAAGTGTATTAAGATCTTTCTGTAAATTTAGGAAGGCTTCATCCATATTTTTATTCCAGTTATATTCTACAGTAATTTGTGCAGACCCTGACTGCGATATAGATGATACCTGATGAATATCACTTTGGCGTACTGCAAGTGCCTCAATCCTTTCAACAAAAAGTTTTTCCATTTCTTCCGGGGGGCGCTGCCCTGCTTTGATTTCAATAAATATTCTGGGGTTATTGAGGTCGGGAAAAAGGTCTATGCCCAGTTTTCCGTATGATATTATGCCTAATATTATCACTCCCAGAATAACCATTAAAATCGTTACCGGATATTCTACTGCAAATTGCACCAGTTTTTTCACTCGAATAAAATTTAGTTGTTTACCTTAAATAATAAATAGTTATAGTGTCATAAATTAAGGTGCTTAATAAACATTATTGAATTATATTTACTTTTGCCCTGTCACGAAGCGTTTCGAATCCTTTTATAACCAGTTTTTCATTTGTTTCCAGTCCATTTGTAACTTCTACCATTAGCTGGCTTTCAAGTCCGGTACTTATGCGTCTTTCTCTGGCAGTTTGCTGTTGAACAATAAATACACGTTTACCTCTTGCATCCGAAAGAATATATTCTTTTGGAATAACAATTACGTCGCTTTTATTAAAAGTAACAATATCTGCCTTTACGAACATCCCTGGTCTTAATTTCAGGTCCGGATTGCTGATTTCCAATTTGCACTTAAAAGTTCGGGTTTCTTTGTTAACAGCCGGGGATATTTCTGCGACAACTCCGCTTAGAGTATCGTTTGGGAATACATAGCTTGTTATGTATACAGGCTGGCCCGTGATAATTTCCTGAAGGTTTTTTTCGGGAAGATTAATTTCCATATACATATGACTATATGCCATTAAGGTAACAACGGACGTTCCGCTGTTTATTTTTGTTCCTGGGGTATAATATGGTAAATCTACGATCACTCCGTCAAAGGGTATTTTTACTTTCATTTTATCCAGTTTAAGTAATGCCCCTTTATAGTCATACCTGGAATTAATAAGTGATATTTCTGAATTACGGAGTTCTCTTAATGTCACACCTCCTTTTTCATAAAGATTTTCCTGTTTTTTAAATTCCTGTTCAGAAATTTCCAGATTTAATTTTCTGGCTTCAATAGCAATGTTGTTTTCATATTCTTCATCTTCAATGGTCAATATTACATTATCCTTTTTTACCCTGTCACCTAATTTATAAAGTTTTCCTGTTGCGGGATTAACTGCAAGTTTGTATTTACCTGCCATTTCAGTCATTAAGGTTGTTTCATGGGTTGCCATAACTGTACCGGTAGAATTGATAAAAGTTTCAATAGTCCCCAGTGCCACATCCATTACTGATACCGGCAGGGACAGGTCGGTCTGAATAGTTTCGGCCTGCCTGTTACAGGCCATTAATGAAAAAAGGATTATAAAGATTGTAAACAGATTAAATTTAGCTTCCATTATATATTATTATTAATGTTTATATTACATTTTAGCTACAATATTATTTTATTAAAAAACCTTGACACTGGTATTAAAAAGCCACATTTCATATTTAAATATTATTTTATAATTAAACCGAATTATTGTTAATTGGACCTGCCGGATAAACCTGCATCCCGAAACAATTCTTCTAAAATTACAGGTTTCTGGTTCTCAAAATCATATAATGATTGTATTTTAAGATTCAGGAGTTCCAGTTTATAATTAATAAGGGCCCTTGCGAGGCTCATTTTCTTTTCTGAAAGCTGAGTTTGATAGAGATTCAGGTCCATACTGGTCAGGTCTCCATTTTCATATCTTTCAAGATTAATTTCATAAGTAAGCTGGGCATTTTTATTGTTCTGAACAGCTATTTCAACCTGGTACAACTGATTTTGCAGATTTCTATAAACTTTTCTAATATCAAGTATTATTTGCAATTTATCCTGTTCCAGGTTTAAATTATCACGGTTTAAGATTGCTTCCTGTGATTTAATACGTGCTTTTTGTTCACCCCAGTCCCACAGCGGGATATTGAAACTCATGGATACCCGGGGGCTCCTGGTAGGGTTATCCAATATTTCATTAAATTGTTCATTTTCACCGAAAATTCCCACTGAAAGCTGAACATTTCCTTTAAATTCATTTAGAGCCTTTGTGCGTATAAGCTGAAACATGGAGTTTTCAATATTTATTTCCCTCTGTCTTATTTCCATACGTGAAGCCAGACCATTATTTACAGCTTTATTCAGATCAACATCGATTGAATCGGCCCTGATATCGGCCACTATAAATATTTCTTCAGAGAGGTCCATACCTATGAAAAGTTTAAATTCATCTTTTGCATTTTCAAGGCTTACTCTGCTATTATACAAGTTAGATTGGGAGGAGGCCAGGTTCAGCTCTGCCTGATATAATTGTTCGACTGCTGAGAAGCCGGCTTCTACCTTATTTTGAATAATATTATAGCTTTTTTGTGTATTTTCCAGTTCTTCTTTTGCAATCTCGAGGTTCATTTGAGCAAGATGAACATTGTAAAAATACTGAGTAACATTTCTTTCCAGGTTAAGTTTTTGCAAAGCGTAGCTAATATTAGCATTTTCGTAATCAAGTTCAATTTCTTTTAATGCCATTTTTTGTCTGTTATAGGTAAATATTGGCTGGTTTAAATTCAGATACAGATCATTCGAAAATGCTCTTGACTCTTTTGGAATATCCTGGAAATCTGATTTATTATACTGCCATCCAAAGGTGTTTACCAGGGATATTTCGCCATCAGTCAGTAATACGGGTTGTGATACCCTGAAAATACTGCTGGTATTAATATTTTCATTTGTATACCATTTTGAAAAAGGCTCATTGAATTGGCGCCTGTTACTATATGCAAAAGGATTAAGCATGAGAGAGAATTGTGATTTTAAGGATGCTTTTTGAGCATTTAGTGATTCCTGTGCCCTCGTAAGATTAAACAAAGAACGCTGGATTTCAGGGCTGTTTTGACTGGCGAATTCAAGGGCACTTTCAAGATTAAGGAGCTTTTGTGCGGGCAGATAATTAAATGCCAAAAGGCTTGCAGCGATAAAGACATATTTAACAATTTTTATATTTTTCATAATTAAGAACATTTTTTATTCAATGTTGTATTTAATTTTTATGTTATTACTAAGTTCGATTAGATTTTGTAAGATTATTTATGAATTTGGGAATTTAAACTTTTCGAATTTGAAGAATAAAATAATTTATTATTCATTTTCTTTTACAAGTTTCACAGCATCTGCTATTACCATCTGGCCTGTTCCCTTATTACTTAGTTCAATTATTGCCGTACCTTTGGAGAAAGGGAATGATCCGATGTTATTCCAGCCCCCTTCAATGTCATTAATATTCACTGTAAGCTCTTCCTGGCCTTCACTATGATAGATAATAAAATGGTATTGCCCGGCATCTCTTTGCTGTTGTGTCTCTCTGCCTTCGGTTGTCCCTTCCTGGCTCCGGCCTCCTCCCGGCCTGCTTCCCTGAAATCCCCTCATTTGGTTAATTTGTTGTTGTTCCAAATAAAAGAAAAGATCATAATATCCCTTATCTTCTACGGGCAAGTTCCACCTTGCAATACGGCTTCCATCACCTTTGCGAACATAATAAGCTGACCTAATATATTTCCCAAAAAATGTTGAGTTGGTTGTCAGGGTCCAGTTTTCTGGTATACGTCTCCTCATCATACCAGAATACGTTTCTTCTTCTTCCTCCATATTTTTTTCAACCAGACGAACAAATAGTCCTATATTATGTGGTTGTATCAGTTCAAATCCAGGGCCTTCGTTATCAATAACGATTTCACCGGGCATAATTAGATCAACCTTATTTTCTACAACTATCTCACCTTCAAAAGGAAGTTTTCTCTGATTAAGGTTTATCCTTCGGAAAATATTATTTATTTCCATAGGTATATTTTTTGAAGTCATTGTATTTATTGTCATTGCCCTGGGAGGAGAATCGAGCAGGTAAGATATTTCTTTTGTCTGGTCCCCTTCAAGGTATACAAATTTCTCAATTGCGTTATCAGCCATCATTCTTGCTCCCCCAAAACCGCCTCCGCCGAATCCTCCTCTTCCTCCGAAACCTCCCGTTCTGAATACTATCTTAAGCATTCCCGGTACATTTTCCAGGTTTGAAACTTTAAACTGGACCATTGTTTTAACCATGTCTTCAGCCCGTACATTCTCTGCCTCTACTTTACTGAAAAGGAATCCGGGCAGTTCCTTCGAATTGAGCCACTCTTCAATAAAATTGCTCAGGTTAACAGAGAATCTGTTATTTAATTCAGATTCAAAATCTTTAAAATAAGTAACCTTATACTTATTGTCCTCCAGATACTGATAAAGAAATTCTTCAAAGTCTTCTTTACCTGCAATAGCTTTAATATTAGAGAATAATACATCTCCTTTAAGGCGGATGACATTATTAATAATGGGTGACTGATCAGGGTCATTCAGGAGCAGGGCAAAACTTTTATTTTGAAGGGCCATGTTTGCTCTTTCATCCCCGCTAATTCCTGTTATTTGTCTTGCCATAAAAGCTCTGTTATCAGAAAATGTACTTTTCAAATATGCTTCAAGCACTCTGTTGAATATAGGTAATTCAGGGGAAGTAATAAAGTTCGTAAAATTGAAAAACTGAGGAAAGATATAATAACGGTTTGTCCTGTCTGTCAGATTCACATTTCTCTGATTTGGATTAAAAAACTGAGCTATTTGTTCATTTAAAAATAGATTAGTGAAATTATTAAGGGCCATAATTTGATAATCTTTCTCAGACAACCCCTGTTCTGCTCTACGTGAAAACCTTTTAGCATTGCTAATATTACCCCGAATATTTGCCTGTCTGATACCTGCTCCCATTTCAGGTATCAGGATTATTTCAGGCTGTACATTTTCATAACTGCCCGCCCATACGTGCTGGAAAGATATAAATTGAACAGGCACTTCAACTATTTTTAAGTTCTTATATGGATAATTTAAGTTGATTCTTCTTTCAAAATCCTGAAATCTGCCCCAAATAATTGATGATAAAGTGTCTTGAATTTCTGACAGTTCGGTTATAAAATAGTTATGATCGGGGTGATGTAAAAGTTGGAATTCCACATTTTCGGGCCTGGTTTTAGCGAGATCATAATTCCCAATTATAAGGGTAAGAGAAGGAAGCAGGTATTCAGTTTTAAAAATGATTGTATTGGCATCATTTTGTTTTTCACCCTGTGATATGACCTCTAGGGGATATGGATCTTTAACCTCAAGACTGAAAAATGTAAAATCTCTGCGTATCCATCCAGGATTGCTTGTACTGTAACTTACTCCGGATACCGGATACCAATTGGTTTCAGGGGTCAACAAAACATAATTGTCCTGAACAAATGAAAAACTATTCTGGTAGTATTCAGATAATCCCTGCATTGTTCCGGGACTCATTTCCAGATAGCAAAAATTTTCATCAATACTTCCTTCATATGATATTTGGCATTCAATGCTTTCATCTGGTTGGATTGATTTTGGGATAACAATTATTTGCATTTCCCGTGTAATTGATACATTTTCACCGCCAATTGTTATATTGGTCACTGTCAGGCCGGGATTTAATGTTAAAATAATTTGATTAACAGCTTTATTATCCTTGTTTTTCAGGATCATTTTTGATTGTGCTTTGTATGAGCTCCCTGTATGTTCAAATTTGATATGATGATTTGTTACAGAAGGCATTATATGATCAGAATATTTATTGTTCAAAGCGATCATCATATCTTTTTTTTCCTGAACCGAAAAATATTCAACAGTATGAATAACAGCTGCAGATAATCCGGCTGTGATACATATTCCTCCTAAAATAGCAAAAATGATATTGGCGAGCCTGGATTGTGGTAAGCGTTTTAGCAATACAATGGTAAGGAATATAAAGCCCAATCCCAGGAATAAATACAAGCCACGCTGTAAAAGTACATCATGGAAATTTCCAAATCCGGCAAGATCTGATTTCATCATTGGAACATTATATCCCATATAGTCAAATAGATAGTTTGCTTTATCCTTTAGATAAAATAATACTATCGCGATATATCCTAATAAAATGATAAATGTTATTCCCTGATTTCTGATTATACTCATCACAAAAAATGAAAGCCCCATTATAAAAATCAATGTGGGGATGCTGAGATATATTAAATATTGAAAATAAGCTGCAATATCCGTCTGTGTTGTTTCAGAGACGATATTAAAAATTGCTGCCATAATCAGTATGATCAGATTAAGTGCCAGAAAAACCATCAGATTTCCGAGAGTTTTTCCCAGGACATAATCGCCGTTGCTCATTGAACGCATATAGATCACTTCTGTGGAGTCGAGTTTTTTATCCCGTCTCAAAAAATCTGAGGCGAGAAATGCTGCAATTATTGCCTGTGCAATATTCAGGATAAGAAGGTTCCGGTAGGGGATACCTGCCGGAATAGCAGTGATATCCCAGATTGTGCTACCTATGTTTGTGTGAAGAAAGAGGTTATAGGTAAAAAGTACTGCGATGGCTATTATTCCAAAAATGCGAAAAAACCAGCTTCTGGTAAGTGTTTTGATTTCGTATTTTGCTATAGACCAGATATGAAAATCGTGCATATCAGAAAAAATTAAAATAATTAAATTTCTTTATCATTCACCCATTCATTAAGGGCGCTCTCCATAAAATATACATAAGCATGTTCCAGGTTTGGTTGTATTATTTTCCCGTTATATCCGCTAATGTCATCGGCAACAACCTGTACATCCCATCCTCCATTTGCCGGTACGGTTGAAACAACAGGGAATTTTTCATTTAATTCCTGAAATTCGAGATCTGTTACCCTGATCAGCCAGGTATGATTCTTAACTTTTTCGATCAGGTCATCCGGTGCTCCGTTATAAACCAATTCTCCTTTATGTAATAAGGCCATATTTTTACAGGTACTGGAAATATCACCTACTATATGAGTTGATAAAATAATAATAACATCACGTTTGCTGATTGTTGATAACAGATTTCTGAAACGGATCCGTTCTTCAGGGTCGAGTCCTGTTGTAGGTTCATCCACAATTATAATATCAGGGTCATTTATTAATGCCTGCGCTATTCCCAGCCGGCGTTTCATGCCTCCTGAAAGTTTATTGGTCAACCTGTCCCTTGCTTCAAATAAGCCTACATCTTCAAGCATATTATCAACTGCTTTTTTCCTTTCTTTACTGTGTTTCATTCCGGCAAGCCTGGCAGTATAATCGAGGAATTCCCAGGTTGATAATTTTGGGAAAAAACGGAATTCCTGCGGAAGGTAACCCAACATAGATCTAATTTCCCGCCTGTCTTTCATCAGATCTAGATCATTTACTTTGACCTTCCCGGATGAAGGTTTCATTAAAGTAGCGAGAATACGGATTAAACTTGATTTTCCGGCGCCATTTGGGCCTAATAACCCGAAAATTCCATTCTCAATTTCCAGATTAATATTTATTAACGCCTTATTACCATTTCTGTAGGTCTTACTTAAATTGTCAATACTTATTTTCACTCGAATAAAAGGTTAAATTAATTCATTGTTAATTAATTTGTTGTGATATAACTTCCAGACATTTTGCTTATAAGTTATGATCAATATAGTACTTTGCTTATTATTCACTGCCGTATGAATGTACATGATATTTTGGAATAAAAAATAATAAAAAAGAAAAATAAAATTATATAAAAAATAATATATACCGGTTTCGATTTAAATAATTAATGCTGTCTAATGGTATCAACTTGTTAACTCAATAAAAAGATTTAATTTTATTTTTACCTAAAATAATACTATGTTTTTAAAATATTAAAATTAAAGAGACAAACTGCTGAATTTTGACGACATAAGGTATATCACACTGTCTTAAAACTATTTTGTATTTACCGCTTGATTTATTTATCTGTTGTCAGAAATAATTAATTAAGGGGACAGAGTATTAAAAAAGAGGTAATTTTCTATTTAATAAAGTTGTTTGTCATTTCAATTTTATATTTTTGATATTAAATGAGCTTAATTTGAAAAGATTTTCATGCTTTTCAATCCCTGTAGAATGAAAGTATTAGATAATTATTGACAGATATTAAAAAGTTTTTTAATAAAATGCTTTTTGGGAATAGTTCAAATAATTTTATAATACTTTATAGAAGTATCAATTTAAAAATATAACTTTTATGAGAAGTAAATTTTTCCTCAGCCGCCGTCGTTTCCTGGCTTCAGCTTCCGCAGCCGCTGGCGGGTTATTATTGCCTGTGAATAAAATCTTTGCTGACGGTCAATTTAATAACTTAGATGATTATCCTTTTACAAAACATTTCTGGTACAGAAAGGCTCCCGAAAATCCTTATATAGATTCTCAAAGAGCAAATAAAGCTTTTGGCTTTTCCGGCACTGAAATATTTTTGTCAGAGGATAATAGTAGGACCTGGCCTCATCGTTTAGCTTTTGCTGATGCACGAAATATCACTTTTAGTCATATTTTTAAGAATGGGAATGTACTCTTCGCAACTCAAAACAAGCTTTTTTTAAGCACTGACAATCTTGGTACTTATAAGGAGATCATTTTAAAAGATAAGAATGGCAAGGATTATTTTCCTCATAAACCTCAAAATCCTGAATTTCCCGGATGGTATTTTAATACTTTAACCGGTATAAATTCCTGGCAAATTGATGGAAAAGAGATCCTGGTATGGGGGAATTATGGTAATGTTGCAGGAGGTGCAACACCTACAAATATCTATTATTCCACAGATAATGGAGAGTCTGTGAAACTTGCGTATTCTTTTGGTCAGAATCCTTTCAGAAGGGATAATGGTGCTCGTGGAGGGGACACCGGGACATTGCTTGGGGATGCTGATAATAATGTGTTTTGCAGACATATTCATTCAGTAGCGTATAATCCTGTGGAAAATGCTTTTTATGCATGTACAGGCGATAGTGATCGCTCCGAATTTTTTGAATGTCATTGGTTACGTGGCACATATGATTCTGTGAAAGATAAATGGGACTGGAAGGTAATTATTACTAATAATCTGAATTCCAGGTATAAAGCCGGCGGTATTAACTTTGTTGACGGGAAGCTTTATTGGATAAGTGATGCTAATGGCCCTGAACCTCACGACAGGGGGTTATTTTGCTGTGATCCTTCTGATATTGGTGATACCAGGGCACATACCATGCTGTTTAACCCAAAATATGAATGTGGAAACATGATAATTCAGGACGGAGTAATCCTTGCCGGACATTATGCAGTTGCATCACCGTTTACACTAGGCATAATATATTCTCCTGATATGGGTAAAACATGGATCGAATATGATTTGAAAGAATTTGGGCCACGGTCTCCCATAAAGTTTCATGAAAAAAATTCTGAAGGCTGGTTCCGTTTTGATATTCGTTCAGGCTGGATTGACCGTGCTGATGTTTTGTTCATTAAGCCAAAATAACTATATATTTTGAGTAAGGCCGGGAAAGAGATTTTTTCTGTTTTAAAAACAAGTCCGTTTTAAAAAATCCTAAAGATTTGCCAGGCCTATAATAATAACTTATCAGATATTTAAGTTATTTATTAAGCCAGGGTATTTACTGTTATTTAAAACAAGATGATCAGAAAAATTCATTTTATTATTCCTGTCCTTTTTTTAGGGATAATATCTTGTGAAAAAGAAAGATTTCTTCCTGATACTTCCGCTAAATTAGTTTTTTCTGTTGATACAGTTTATTTTGATACAGTCTTCACCCGGATTAGTACAGTAACTAAAAAATTTACGGTTCATAATAAATATAAAGGTAATATCAATATTTCACAGATCCGGTTAGCCGGAGCCGAAAATTCTGTTTTCAGGGTCAATATTGACGGAAATACCGGTGTTCAATTTAAAAACGTTGATATTGCCCCGGGAGACAGCATATTTGTATTTGTTGAAGCAACATTAAATCCGAATAATTCCGATTCGATATTATTGCAGGAAGATTCTCTTCAGTTTTTTTTAAACGGCAGGAATCAAAGTGTTGTTTTAGCAGCCTGGGGGCAGGATGTACATTTGTTACGCCAAAAGCATATTTCAGACCAAACCTGGATAAATGATAAGCCTTATCTTATTTTAGATTTTCTTTATGTTGATTCTCTTTCAATTTTGACTATAGAACCCGGGGTCAGAGTCTATTTACACAGGGATGCTGTATTTCTTGTAGGAGGAACATTAGTGTCAAACGGTTCAATTGACTCATCTGTTTATTTTAAAGGGGACAGGCTTGAAAAGGAATATGAAAATATTCCCGGGCAATGGGGCGGAATATACTTTTTACCCGGAAGTAAAGATAACATATTGAATTACACTAGTATTCGGGGAGGAAATTTTGGAGTGCTTGTTGATACTTTTTTAAATGCAGGAGTTCGGGTTCTTACAATTACAAATTCATTTATTGCCGATCATAGTTCTTTTGGCCTGCTTGCAAGAGGTTCAATAGTTTTAGCTGCAAATTCTGTTTTTGCAAATTGTGGCACCAGTGCAATAGCATTGATGTGGGGAGGATCATATGAATTTTATCACTGTACAATTGCCAATCGCCGGTTATATGGAAATACGAGAAATACCCCTGCAGTATTTATTAATAATTACTATATAGATATTTATAAAAATATCCGGATCAGGGATATTCAAAAAGCTTATTTTGGAAATTGTATTATTTATGGCAACCGGCAGTATGAACTTGAAATTGATAAAGATCCTCAAAATTATGGGTTGTTTGAATATACAATAGATCATTGTATTGGAAAGTTCAGTTCACCCGGCCTTGATGCCAATCATATTTTTAATTCTGTTAATAATCAGGATCCTAAATTTATATCATGGGATGAATATAATTTTGAGCTTGACACTTTGTCTCCGGCGAAGGATATCGGGAATGTATTAACAGGAACGCTTTTTCCCTATGATAAAAACGGTAAAAACAGGATGGATGACGGAAAACCTGATGCGGGAGCTTTTGAAAGGATTGAAGAGTAATGACAATTTCCATTATTACACAAATAAAAATACATTTTTATTATAAATTATATAGAGGACAATTAGTAATATTTCTTTTTATTATCAGTTTAATAGAAAAAATTTTAAATCAGGAGGTAAATTATTATGAAAACAAAATTTTTTAAAGGATTACTTTATTTTTTTGTGATAACTTTTTTCTTGTCGGGCTGCCAGAAAGCTCCAAAGAAAGAAATTAATCAGGCAAAAGCTGCTGTTGAATCTGCACAATCAGCAGAAGCTAATAAATATTTAGCTGAAGATTTTCAGGATATTAAGAGTTCGATGAATGCTGCCCTCGCACTTGTTGAGTCAGAGAGATCAAAATCAATGTTTAGCAGAGATTATAGCGAATCAAAACGATTACTTGCCAGGGTAAACGAGATGTCAGCGCAAATAATTGAAAATACTGAGGAGAAAAAAGCAGAACTTAATAAGGAGAACGAATCTCTGGTAAATCAAATAAAAGATTTAATCGGGGAAAATAAATTATTGATTCAGCATGCTCCAAAAGGAAAAGAAGGTAAAGCAGCATTGGATTTGATTTCGCAGGATGTATCGCTTATTGAGATGACAGTAACAGAAGTATCAAAGCTTATTACTGAGGGTGACATAATATCAGCAAATGATAAACTTCATGCTGCCAAAGAAAAAGCAGTTTCCATTAATATTGAACTTAAGGAAGCTATTGCCAAAGTTAAAAGAATAAGGAAATAAGAAATTTTTCCGGTTCACAACAATAACTAATTACAGGAATTTAATTTAGACTCCGGCTTTGGCAGGATTCTTAATGGTGTGTCGATAAGCAGATGGTAAAAGGTGAAAATCAAAAGAATTTATAAAAAGATAATGCTTATTTCTTTTATTACTGTAATTGTGTTATTTATAGTAATTTTTGCGATTTCATTTTTACAACCTGAACTTCCTGTAGATCAAATAAATACAGTACGTGAGGTGCTTTCTGTGCTTGAGGAAGCCGAAATCGCAAAATTCGAACCTGGCAGTAATCAGCGCATTAATGAATTATGGAATAGTTTTTTAGATGAATGGCGCAGGCAAAATAATATTATTATTGGCCTGAAAGATTATTCAGAACTTAGTTCAATTTCAGACAGTATCGTTTCTTTTGCTGAAAAGACTTTAATGCTGGTTGAAAAGCTTAAATATGAAATTATGGATTCCATTGAAAGTAATAAGTCTTTAGTTAATGATCTACTGCAAAAATTTGAAGTCAATTATAAAAATCTGCCATTAAGTGAAAATATTTATCACGATTATTTCAAGGCAGGTTTATTATATGCTGAAGGAATGAAAGTTTTTGAAAGGGAAGATTATAAGGAAGCATATGGCATTTTTGAGAAGGCTAAACTACTGGCAGTTGAAAATGATTCGATTATCAATACTTCACTTTTACAATATTTTATGAATTATCCCCTCTGGAATACCTGGATAAAGGAAACTATTCAAAATAGCATGAGGAATAAATCATATGCACTGATAATTGATAAATTTGCAAATAGCTGTCTTATTTATTACAATGGTAGTTTAATAAAGTCATTTTACGCTGAATTTGGGGCAAACTGGATTGGAGATAAGAACCATACAGGAGATAAGGCAACTCCTGAAGGAAAATATTATGTCACAAAAGCTTTTGATATTGGAAAAACCAATTTTTATAAAGCTTTGCTTATTAATTATCCAAATGATAAAGATTACAAAAGATTTCAGGATGCAGTTAATAAAGGAGATATTTCTTCTGACAAAGGTATTGGCGGACATATTGAGATCCATGGAAAAGGAGGGCAGGGCAGAAACTGGACTGATGGTTGTATTGCTCTTGTAGATGAAGATATGGATGAAGTTTTCAGGATTGCTGTACCGGGAACACCTGTAACGATCGTTGGGTCTCTAGAACCATTCAGCAAAGTAATTAATTAAAAAAATGAGAATTGACATTAAAAGATCTTTTTCATATTATTTAAATCTATGGAAAAAGAACCTGATTTATATACTTGAAAATTATGTTTTAAATAATCCTTTTACAAAAATCCTTACTTTAGTTTTTATTGTTATAAGCGCTTCAGTTATTTTCTTTAATGCATTGTTTAGTATTTCAACCTTACTTCAGGAAAGCATTATTATATTTAAACCGGCCAAAAAAATAATTAGTGAAGAGATAACAGACAATTACGAGTATATAAAAAAAGTAAAACAGGAAAATAAACTTTTGGAAAACAGGCTGTCAATGCTTATACCAGGAGGAAACTATTTAATTATAAATACGAGTTTAAACCGCTTCAAATTATGCGGGAACAATAAATTGAAACTGGAAGGTGACTGTAGTACCGGATCATTTATCCTACTTGAATCAGATCATAATCAGAAATGGATTTTTCAGACTCCCAAAGGAGTTTTTAATATAAAAGGGAAAGTTGAATATCCTGTTTGGAGGAAACCTGACTGGGCATTTATTGAAGAAGGGTTACCTGTTCCTTCTGCTCATGATCCTTCCCGATTTGAGTATGGAGTATTGGGAAATTATGCACTTGATCTTGGTGACGGATATCTCATACACGGAACTATTTATAAAAGGCTTATAGGAAAACCTGTCACACATGGTTGTGTCAGAATGTATGATGATGATCTGGAAACTGTTTATAACTCATTGCGGGTGGGGTCAAAGGTTTTTATTTTTTAATAGTCAATACGATAAAATTTGATGGAAATACTCAGGTAAAAAATGGAGGAACTATTAAAATATTTTCGAATTTTACTTATTGTTTTTATTGTTTTTACGGCTGGTTTTTTGCTTTTTGTAGTAATTATCCCTGCTTTTCAGGCAAAACTGATATATGTCAATGAAGAAGAAAATAAAAATGATTATTATTTTCACACTCCTTCTGATTCAGTCAACAAACTAGGCGCCAGGCTTGAAGCAGAGAAAGCTTTTATGGGGGCCCGTTTGCGGGCATCCCGATCAGACTCTTCGGTTTTGGTAGTTGATCTTTACAATAATATAATATCTGTTGAACTACTGGGCCTTTCACTTTTTGAAGCTGATATAGAAAAAGTAAAAAAAAGCAGTTTATTTGCAAAATATTCTTCATCTTCCCTTGCCAGATGGTCAGAATATCCTTTTCGGGTCAGAAAATATGTGTCATCAATTCCCAAACTTCCAATTATTTATAAAAAAGCACCTAAAGATTCAATAGAAGCTGAAAAACAACAGGAAAATTTTGATATCCCCGGAATTGAAAAAGATGTTTGGTTGACATTGTATACTGACAGGTCCTTAAAAATATCCATTCATCCGGCTGAAAAATCTTTTACAGGCCACGATTGCGCCGGCTGGTTTAAATATTTTATAAAAAAAAGAAGACTGGAAAGAAGAGAATTGGTAAGTTCATTTTTAAATCCCAAAATTCCTAAATATAATTCTTCTATTTCATTATATGTATCAAAAGATGATGCCCGGGTAATTTACAGGGCTATTCCTGAACATGCTCTTGTTGTGGTCAGGCCTTAAGAATTAGCCATAAAATATAAATGGTAAAGAATAAAAGAAAAAGGGAACCTTCCCATCGGTCAATTTTTTTCCTTTTTCCTGTAAACATTGTAAGCATTAATAATAAGGTTGCAAAAAAGAGAATTAATATATCAAGATTAAATGATTCAGAAATATTTATTGGAGAGATTATGGCACTTATGCCCAATATGAAAAAGATGTTGAAAATATTTGAACCTATCACATTACCAATAGCCAGATCACTTCTTTTTTTATAGGCTGCCACAGCAGAAGTAGCCAGTTCAGGCAGTGAAGTTCCGGCGGAAATAATAGTTAAGCTGATTACCCGCTCACTTATTCCAAAATATTTTGCGATTTCAACAGCATTATTAACCACAATTCTGCCTCCTGCTATCAATCCCGACAAACCGATCATAATCAGACTAAATGTCATTAAATTATTGTATTCTTTTATTTTTACATCTATGGGGACAGGATACTTTTTCATATTTTTAAAAACACGATATAAAAACAGCAGGAGAAAAAAGATAAAAATAATGCCGTCAATGCGTTGCAAACCCGTATTGTCAGAACCGGTGATCAGATGGTTATTAATAAAAACAAAAAGCAATATAATAGCAAAAAGAGAATAAGGGATTTCTTTTTTTATAGTTTCTGTCTGAACAGCCAAAGGGTAGATTATAGCAGACAGGCCCAGAATGGCAAGGATATTAAATATATTACTTCCTATAACATTACCCATTGCAACATCATTTAATTTATTTATTGATGCAACAATATTTACCACCAGTTCAGGTGCAGATGTTCCAAATGCAACAATTGTAAGGCCTATAGCCAGTTCTGATACATTCAGCTTTCTTGCCAGGCTGACAGATCCGTTAACAAGCCAGTCAGCGCCTTTAATAACAAGAATAAAACCAAGAACGAACAGAATAAAATGTATTAACATACTATTAAAATGAATAAAGCCCTAAAGTTACTTTTTTGCCCAGGTACTCTATCTTATTTCCTTACAATTTTTAAAATTTAACGAATTATTTTCCTGAGATGTTTATCATTTTGCTTATTACATCTCAAATGTGAATTAATTAATCAAGATAAAAAAACAAAAATCAAAGGCAGTTTATTTATGATTCAATAAATAAACCAAAAGCCTTAATAATGGATATTAAAGTTATTCTATATTATTCTTTTTTATTTATAAATAGCTGCGCTTTTTTCTCTAAATCAGATTATTGGGGAGATCAGCCTTCTGATCATGACATTAGATATCGGGTGATGTTTTGGAATGTTGAAAATCTTTTTGATATATATAATGACAGCCTGACAAATGATGATGAATTTACCCCTGAAGGAATTAGGAGATGGAATTACTTTAAGTATAAAGAAAAGATCAATAATATTTATAAGGTATTTATTGCAGCAGGCAATCCATATCCACCCGAAATTATTGGATTATGTGAGGTGGAAAATCGGAATGTACTGGAAGATATTGCTATTAACTCACCTTTTGGCAGGTTTGATTATAAAATTTTGCATAAAGATTCAGATGATATCAGGGGTATTGATGTCGCAGTTCTTTATAACCCTCGGAGAATAAGGCTTTTACACTCAGACTTCATGCAGCCGGTTTTCGGTTTATCCGCACAACGAAGGACAAGGGATATTTTATATATGAAAAGCGTAATAGATGACATAGATACTTTAAATCTATTTGTTTGCCATTTACCTTCAAAGTATGGAGGCACCGGGCTTACTGAAATATTAAGGAAAGATGTTGCTGCCAATTTAAGAAAATTGGTTGACAGCGTTCAGCTAAATAATTTAGAGGCAAAAATCATAATTTGCGGAGATATGAATGATTCTCCTTTATCTGAAAGTATTTCCAGGGTATTAAACAGTAAATGCCTTAACAATTCTGACAGTATAATTGCTAAAGATATGTATAATCTTTCATGTGATCTTTTCCCCGGAACCTATAAGTATAATGGGGTATGGGAGAATATTGACCAGTTTATTGTATCTGGTAATTTTTTTAAGAATGAAAAAAATAAAATTCTTCCCACAGTAAAATTGGAAATATTTTTTCCGGATTTTTTATTGGAAGATGATGAAATATATTCGGGCAGAAAGCCATTCAGAACCTGGGAAGGTATGAAATATAAAGGGGGTTTTAGTGATCATCTCCCTCTAATCCTGAATGTTTATTGACGAACTTTAAACCTAATTCAAACCCTTTTTTTAACATTATTTCCCAGGCTGGTTCAAATTTATTTGGTATTTCACCATCAAGGATTGCATTTTTAATCGCATTTTTTATAATTCCTACCTCTTTTGATGGCGGAATTCCAAATGCCCCACAAATCATATTGCCACTTATTGGCGGTTGAAAATTCCGGATATGATCTTTTTCTTCAATGATCTTCATTTTTTTTCTGACATTTTGAAAATTCCGGAGATATTGTTTCACTTTAACTTCATTTTTTGAAGTAATATCAGCTTCACATAATAACATTAAATCATCAATATCATTTCCTGCTTCAAAGAGTAACCGTCTGACAGCTGAATCTGAAACCTGCTCTTCCACCAGACTTATCGGGCGAAGATGCAACATGACCAATTTCTTTACGTATTTCATCCTGTCATCGAGAGGGAGCTTTAAACGTTTAAAAATTCCGGGGATCATTTTTGAACCAATATAGTCATGCCCATGGAATGTCCAGCCTATGCCTTCTTCATATTTTTTAGTCTGAGCTTTTGCGATATCATGCAACAGGGCTGCCCACCTGAGCCAGAGGTTTTCAGACTTTAATGCAACATTGTCCATTACCTGCAGGGTATGATAAAAATTGTCCTTGTGTTTTTGTCCATTAATTGATTCAACTCCCTTTAATAACTGAACCTCGGGGAGGATTAATTCAAGCAGTCCGGTTGATTCAAGAATGATAAAGCCTTTTGAAGGCTTTTGGGTAAGAATAATTTGATTCAATTCTTCCCTGATCCTTTCATTAGACACAATGCTTATTCTATCCTTGTTTCTTTTTATAGCCTGGTAAGTATTTTCTTCAATTACAAAATTGAATCTTGAAGCAAACCTGATAGCACGTAACATCCTGAGCGGATCGTCTGAAAATGTTGTGTCAGGGTCCAGGGGAGTTCGTATTACTCCGGATTTGAGATCCTGAATCCCCTGAAACGGATCAATAAGTTCCCCAAATTTTTCTTTATTAAGATTCAGGGCCATTGCATTTATGGTAAAATCTCTGCGAAACTGGTCATCTTCCAATGTTCCGCTTTGAACAAGCGGTTTTCTTGAATTTTGCCTGTAAGATTCTTTTCTGGCCCCCACAAATTCAATTTCCAGATTTTTATAACGAATCATGGCAGTCCCGAAATTTTTAAAAACATTAACAGTTTTATTTCCGGTCCTTTCAGCAAATTTTGTTGCAAATTCAATACTGTCACCCAAAACGACAATATCAATATCTTTGGATTTTTTTCCCAGTAAGCAGTCCCTTACAAATCCTCCTATTACATATACCTCTAATTTTTTTTCTGCCGCGAGTTCTGAAATCAATTTGAAAACACGGTCATTTAGACATATGTTCATATGTTGATATGACAAATTAATATAACTTTATGACAAAATTACAATTATTTCTGTGGAACTTGACTTAAAAGGGGGACAACAATAATGGTATATATTTTGTTTATCTTAAAAATTCAAATATGTAGAATAGTTAATTAAAATACTTAAAAATGATAGAACATCTTACTATTGATACTTTTAAAGATAAAGTATTTAATTATGAACTCAATAAAGAGTGGAAATTTGAAGGTGAAAAGCCCTGTTTAATTGATTTTTATGCTGACTGGTGCGGGCCTTGTAAAATGGTAGCTCCTATTTTAGAGGAATTATCGAAAGAATATGACGGAAAACTGGATATTTACAAAATTGATACTGAAGATCAACGTGAATTATCTGCAATGTTTGGAATTCAAAGTATCCCTTCTTTATTATTTGTTCCACTGGAAGGTCAACCAAGGATGGCGATGGGTGCTTTGCCTAAAGAATCTTTTAAGCAGGCGATCAAAGATATATTTAATATCGAATAATTAGTTTAAGACTTTTTTATAATTGTACATTATGCAATATGCATATTAGTGTATGGGCAATTTTTAATATTGCATTTTTGGCAGCTAATTTTATTAAATTTAACTGATTTCCCGATCCCTATTATTCCACTAATTGATTTTAGCGGGCGCATCATAGCGTTTTCTGTTAATGTTACTTTGCAAAACCCTTTTGGAAAAATAGAAAACAGTTTATGTTGTTCTTCAATTTTCCAGTCGCAATAGCCCGGGCCAAAACGGTTTGTCACTTTAAGGCCTTCATTTGCATATTTTTCTTTAAGGTCTTTATAAACCATGCTTATAACATTTTCCAGAATTATTGTACCCAAAAGATCACAAATATAAGCTTCGAGATATAGGCCCTGACTAAATAGTGATTTGTATCTTTTTGTTATATCTTCTCCCGCTGTACAAATATAGAAGGCAAGTTTTTCTGCATTTTTCAATTGTTTAAAAACCTGAATCCCCGGTTTGAATCGAACCTTATTGATCGTTATGGTGTTTTTGGTTTGATCTAATAAAAAATCCTCAAATATTATATATCCTCCCCTAATATTTGTAGAATAAGACAATGTTTTCATTTCGGAATTAATTATCTGCGAATATAGGCCAGGAAGACTTTCCATTGTGTAATTTCCTATTAATCCGGCAATGGTATTCATATCAGGAGGGATATCACAAAGCTTATATTGGAAAGTTCTTATGGACATAACAGATTATCAGAGATATTTAAAAATAGTTTAAATAAATATTTATTGCCTCACAAACATGTATTTATATTTCTCCCTTATAGATTTTATTGTTTCAGACTGACTGAAAAAGATCAATATTGTCGGACCTTCATAATTGAATATTTGTTTAATCTCAATTTGTTCAAAGACTGTCTGCACTCCGAGAACCTGTCCTTCTAAAATATTTACAAATCCTTTAATACGCATAAACTCAGGGGCCAGTTCTTTAATCATTTTATTCAGATCGCTTAATGAGATCAGGTCATTTGTTTTTAAAACAAAAGTATTTACATCGGGTCTGCCCCCCGGCTTTTTACCATACATGTTTTCAGCAGCTTTATGTGTAATTTCTGTGTGAAACGGGATATTTGAAACAGGTATTTTACAAAAAGAAGAGCGGATTATATTTGCGAAAGGATTAATCTGACTTATAATTTCTTCTATATTTTCGTATCCTTCCATACACAGGTCTGTTTTATTCATAATAATAGTATCAGCGATCATTAGCTGATGCCTGATACGGCCCAGTAAATTCAGGCTTTTTAAAAACCATGATGTATCAGCTATTGCTATAATGTGTCTAAGGTTTATCCTGTGCCTTATGTTTTCATGTCTAAGAAGTTCCAGAATATTAACAGGATCAGAAAGGCCTGAGGCTTCCAGAAAAATCATTTCCGGAGTAAATTCATTAATTAGCTTTTCCAGAATGTTTATGAAATTTCCCATCTGGCAAACACAGAATACTGAACCGTTATTAATTTCTATAAGTTTAAAGCTATCTTTGTTTCCGCTTAATTCTTTCCCGTCAACATCCGCGGGTGCAAATTCATTTTGAATGATTGCAATACGTCTTTTTTCACCCACAGAATTTAATACATTTTTAAGGAAAGTAGTTTTACCGCTTCCAAGGAAACCTGTAATTAAAAAAAAATCCGATTTATGTGTTTTTTGCATTAATATATTCTCTGATTTTATTTTCAATTTTATAAACCGGAGGAATTTGTGAGATAAATTCGATATTACCGTCAATAACAACTGAAGGGAGAAATTTTACCCCCAGGGATGCCATCATCTGTATTCCGTGTTTTTCTTTAATACTGTATTCTTTAATAATCACCTTATCACCAAAAGCTTTTGCTGCCCTTTCAACTGCATTTACCATATATTGGCATGGGGCACAAGATTGAGAATCCAGTGTTACCACGTCAATAATTACTTCATTTGCCGACCAGTGAGTGGAAAGGTCGAGTTTTTGGATTTCATTTAAAGGCACTTCGGCTGCGCGTAGTTTCCCCTGGAGCATTTCATCAAAAATCAGTTCTGAAATTGCAATCATGTTTTTAATTGGAGTATCCATCGGGATATCACAACCCGGAGATAAAATGAATCCTTTTTTTCCTCCAATATCCATACATTCAAGGGCTTCTCTGCGAACTTCATCTTCATTGCCCAAAAGGAGTGCAACAGTAAGCTTAATATTCCCGCCAAAACTAATATTTTGAGAAATTGCCACATCACGAACGTAATTGAGCGGGATATTTTCATCAATGGAAATATTATCAGGTTTACATTTGCACATTACTTCAATATTTTGTTTTGCATTTCCACATACAAAGAAGGAACTTAGCGAACCGGCCTTACGGATGAATCTAAAAATTTCAGATGCATAAGGTGTAACAAAAGTTTCAAATGACAAAGGGTCTATTTGGCTTGTCATAGGATCAACAACTGCAATGACATCACATCCGGATTCCAGATAGTTGGAGGTCATAAATTTGGCTACATCTGTTGCAAAATTCATTATAAGATGAACAAGATGAGGCTCTTCGAACATTTTCATGAAAATATCGGTTCCCATAAGATGAAGGGCAAGGGTATAAGGGCCGGTAATTAGTCCATATAATGCAATATCAG
>CAZLXM010000053.1:0-25744 GCA_964563105.1 uncultured Bacteroidaceae bacterium | reverse complement strand
TACATATTATTAGATTAAGTGATGTTGCAATAGCTACAAATCCTTTTGAACTTTATCTTGATTATGGCATGAGGATAAAAGGTCGAAGCCCCGCAACTCAAACCTTTATAGTACAACTTGCCGGCAGCGGCACCTACCTGCCCACAGTTCGTTCAATTGCAGGCGGAGCTTATGGCGGAATCCCCGGGAGCAATCTTGTAGGTCCGGAAGGAGGACAGGAACTTGTGGAGATAACCCTTGAAATAATTAACTCTTTGTGGAAAGAAGAATAATTCTATAAGCTTATCAGAACTAATTTATAACAAAATCAAAATTTATCCCCCGGATATGAGCTATTGAAATTAGGGGTTCATAAAATATTGAAAAGACTGTGATCAGACAATATATATTACAGTATAATATTTGTATCCTCTTCTAAATTTTAACTCTCATATACTCCTAAGACATTAAATTCTTCAAAAGGCTAATAGAAACATATTAAATGGCCCTTAATTATTTTTTTATTATAAGTTAATTCTATCTTCTAGCATAGGAATTATACAGATTAGAAAAGTTTTATAAATTTACTTAAGATATAAGTTTAAGTATTAAATATTAACTTTAACACATAAATTTTTTCAGCATGAAACCTTCTTACATTTATATTGTAGTTTTATTAATAGTTGTGAATTTTACAATTTTTATTGTTAACTCACAGGTTACACAAAGTAATGACAGTATTTTTCAACTGCTTCCCGATGAAGCATGGTGGGGCGGAGTTGTTCATCATGGTGAATATATGCCTTTTGGGAAAAACAATTATTCCTTCAATTTATATGGAAATGATGCCGGTAATCAGGCTGTTCCCTTGTTAATTTCCAATAAAGGCAGGTACGTATGGAGTGAAAATCCTTTTCAGTTCAGTTTTAGAAATGATTCTCTTGTTATAGAAAAAGTACATGGAAAATTAAATATCGGAAAAAATGGAAATACTTTAAAAGAAGCATATTCTTATACTTCAGCAAATTTCTTTCCTTCTTCCGGATTATGGCCCGACAGTCTGCTTATAACAGCCCCGCAATATAATCTTTGGATTGAATTAATGTATATTCCCACACAGAAGGACGTAATAGATTACGCTTTTAAAGTTTTGTATAATGGACTGCCACCAGGTGTATTAATGATTGATGATAATTGGACTAATTATTACGGACATTTTGAGTTTGATGTAAAAAAATTCCCCGATCCAAAAGGAATGATTGATCAACTCCATAGTGTCGGATTTAAAGTAATGCTTTGGATATGCCCGTTTATCAGCCCTGATAGTGAACCCTACAGAGAACTCGCAAGAAAAAAGTTATTACTTCTGGATAATGAAGGCAGAAAAGACGCAGAATGGAAAGATTTAAGAAAACCTCTTTTAATTCAATGGTGGAATGGTTACAGTGCATGCCTGGATCTGTCAAATCCGGATGCAGTGAACTGGCTTAAAGAAAAACTGGATTATCTTAATGAAACTTATGGTGTAGATGGTTATAAACTGGATGCCGGTGATGCAGCTTATTACAACAACCCCCGGATGGTCTCATATCAGAAATTACTTCCCAACGATCATTCCGTTTTATGGGCTAAAATGGGCCTTAATTATCCATTAAATGAATACAGGGCAATGTGGAAAATGGGAGGACAACCCTTAGTTGAAAGATTGAGAGATAAAAGTCATACCTGGGAAGATCTGCAAACATTGATCCCTAACACAATAGCTCAGCAATTAGCCGGATATACTTTCACATGTCCGGATATGATTGGTGGCGGTTCTTTTATTTCTTTTCTTCCCGGAAGAAAAATAGATCAAAATCTAATAGTCAGATCTGCCCAATGCCATGCTTTAATGCCAATGATGCAATTTTCTGTTGCGCCCTGGAGAATACTGGATTCAACACATCTAAATGCTATAAAGGAAATTGTAAAAGTCAGACAGGATTATATGCCATATATCATGGATGTTTTAAGAAATTCAGCAATTACCGGAGAACCTGCACTTAAACCTCTTGAATATGATTTTCCCGGAAGAGGATATGAAAATATTAAGGATCAATTTTTGCTCGGCGATAAATTAATGATTGCACCACTTGTCACACAAGACGGTTCAAGACAGGTGCAGTTTCCCTCTGGAACCTGGAAGTATAAAAACATAACTATTAAAGGGCCTGCTGTACGGACTTTCAATGTTGATTTAAATGAACTATTGCGATTTGAGAAAATTAAATAACTAAAAATCCTGAATAATTCAGTTTTAATCTACACACAAATTTTAATCTGAATTTTATCTGAAAATATTTATGAAATTTTTGAATAAATGACACTTAAACCATACTCTGTTAAACAATCATTATTTTTCTTAATATGTTTATTAATATTAATGTCCGGTTTATTTCAGCCGCTTTTATATTCCCAGGTAACAAATATCTGGGCATTGGGAGATGGCGAAAAAATATTTCGAAATGATCCGGATCATCCCTCTAAAAATGGGAATTATATATGGGATAAGGATAAAATTCAAATTAAAGGTTTTTATAATGAAGTTCTTGCTTTCCAAGTAATTGTAGAAGCAAAAATTAATGGGGCAAAAGCAATTGAGATTTCAGTAGAAGCTCCTGTTCACAAAGAATCAGGAAAAGCTATAGGAGCTAATTCATTAAAGTATGGACCATATGGAACTATAGAGGTATATTCCCAACATTATCTCAGAGTAAGTAATCCTACAAGCCCTTTATGGTTTTATGGTTCTAAAAATGCCCAACCGGAAAAAATGACCGGCTGGATACCTGATGCTTTGATCCCAACGGATGCTTTTCCCGGAATGGGAGGTTTGCCATTAAATATTCCCCCTGTTAACAGGAACGATGACTTTTTTTCTGAGTTAAACACTCAAAATCAGGGATTCTGGATTGATATTCATCTGCCCAGAGATCAGGAAAATTTTCCTCCGGGAATATATACCGGTAAAGTAAGAATACATGAAGAAGGAAATTTAATCAAAGAAATATCCCTGGAAGCAACTTTATTACCTCAATATCTTAGTGAAGAAAATCGTACAAAAATATGGGTATTTGCAGAAGGATTCAAATCTTATTTCCCGGGGGCCCCTCATGATATCATTGAAAAATTGATGAAATTCGAAGGGCACAGGCATAGAATTGATATTACCGGCGGATCTGCAGCAAACTACAATCCATTTGATCTGGAGGTTATGAATGAATATAAAATATATATTAATGGTTCTGCTTTCTTTCCTTCAAATGGTTATCAGGGACCTGGTCAGGGAATAGGTGAGAAATTCTTCCCTATTGGAATGTATGGTGCAAATGTTATGGGAAATACCGAAAAAGAAGTCTGGCAACAATCAGATCTTTGGGTTAACTGGTTTAAAAAAAATGCAAAAGATGCTATATATTTCTGGTATATAATTGATGAACCCGGACCAGAATATTTTTCATGGATAAATGAAAGAGCTTACTGGTTAAAAAATAATCCCGGGCCTGGAAAACATTTACCTGTCTTTACTACTTCTTCTTACCAACATGATTTATCGAAAAGTATCACTTACTGGGCAGCTAATAATGGAACAGAGCTGAACAGACTTGATTCAATTCGGAAAAGTGGCGGTGATTATTGGTTTTATAATGGGAATCGCCCGCGTTATGGTTCAGTGATACTTGAAGGAAGTGCCGTTGACTTCAGGGTTAACAGCTGGATTCTTTATAAATACAATATCAGTGTCTGGTTTATATGGCATGGGACCCACTGGCAACATAATTCACAGGGCCCCAAAGGCAGGCTGCATCAAAATGTATTTACTAATCCCCTTACCTTTATTAGTGACGGGATGCATTTTGGTAACGGGGATGGTATTTTATTTTATCCGGGAAGAATGCCTTTCTATCCTGAACAGGATAGAGGATTAAATCAGATATTACCTTCAATTCGTTTAAAAAATATTCGCCGTGGCCAACAGGATTCAATCATAATGTGGATGGCCGAACAAAAGGCAGGAAGAGAAAAAGTGTTGGAAATAATTAGCAAAATAGTTCCAAAAGCAATGACCGAAATAGAAATGAATGATAAGGTTTATTGGTCACAGCATGGTGATGACTACGACAGGATCAGGGATGAGTTAATAGAACTGTTATAAACAACCCTTATTTTAACCATTTATCAATCCAGTCAAATGCATCACTCTGCATTTTAATATCAAACTTATGAATACCAGGATAAAAAGAGCACTTATAATAATCTGGAGCTTTTGCTTTTTGATACACCTCTTCCAGAATTATATCAGCTTCTTTCATACCTTCAAGTGTATATAATCCATCATCTATGGCATTCTGGACATAAATAGGCAAAGGGGCCCTCAAACCTAATATTTCGGGAAAATCCATCGAATTTGGAACAAGTGGTGCATATGTCATCCATGTATGGGTGAATGATTTGTTTAAAATCAGATCCTTCCAGGTTGTCATAAAACCAACACAAACTGCACATTTAATTCTTGGATCAAGGCCTGCCATAAAAACAGTTCGCATGCCGCCTCCCGATAATCCGGCACAGGCAATTCTGTCTGAATCAACATCTTTTCTTGAGCATAAAACATCAAGGGCTTTTTGATCTTCAGCAAAAAATACTCCTGGCCAGGTTGTTCCTGCACAGAAAAGTGATTTTGCCATTGTTGATTCATGCTCGGCTGCCCATCTGTTATATGCTTTTATATTATCAGGATTCTCGGGATCCGAATCATCCAAACCCTTTCTTAAGCGCTCCGGAACATCCTGTAGCATTACCCTGCGGCTTGCAAAAGGAAATGCATCAGAAACCAGTACAACATATCCCCGCTTAGCTATTTCATTAGCCCAGGCACGATCTTCATAATACTCATTTTGATGCTCAATAATTAAAGGATGCATCTTATCAGATGTCCTGGTAATTTTACGTGCACCAAAATATTTCTTCCCGCCATGATCATGAAACGCTAACACACCTGGCAGAGGTTCTTTTGCATTTGAAGGCTTTAGTAAAATAGCATCTGTGGGCCTTCCATATGGTAATTGCCAGCTAATTTCTTCAATATGAAGGCCGTCATAAACATATTTCTTTTTTACCTTTACTTCAGGAACACCTCCAAGGTCGGGAATAGCCAAAAGGTCTTCAAGCCTGTTTTTTGCAAGCTTTTTCCATTTGGAAAGATTCGTATATTCTCTCCTTCTGAAAGAAAACATTGGCAAAGTACTTTCTAATTGCTGAGCATACCAGCGACCATAATTTCCTATTACACTAATATTATCAGGGGCATCCCTCAAAGGAAGCTTATTTTCCTCTCCTGTTTTCTGAATTAATTCTGCTGAGGGTTTGGAAGATAATATCCAACCGGCAGAAGCTGAGGTTAACTGAACAAATTTTCTTCTTGAATAAGAATGTAAAGAAGATGGGGCCATAGATTTATTTTTACACGTTTATGTATTATTTGATATAATTAAATTGCCTAAAGTAAATAAATATTTATTAATTTTTTTGTTTTTATATATCACCTTTAGCTAAAATTTAAGTAATATCCGAAATTTTAAACACTTACATTCTAAACGCTCGAATATTATTTTGCCTGGATGCAATATATATTTGCTCTATTTAATAAATAAGAAATACTCCTTTGCAAATCAAAACTAATTAATATAAGAGTTAATAATTTATTTAAAGAAACAGAAATGATTTTTTATTAATTAGCTAAAGTTTTGAAAATACTGCAAAATCACTCAATATAAATTACTCAGGCAAAAAGAAATTCGTTAGAAAAAAAGTTTTTATCTACAGAAAACATTCTTTTTCTCTGTTATAAATTCAAAGATTAAAGAAATTAAGGTCTTGAGTTTAAAAAATTAATTTGTAGTTTTACCGTATCAATAAATCAATATGAATTTTATAATTATGATCAGATTAAATCTATTAACACTTTTATTAATACCGGGCTTTTTAATTAATGCTCAAATACAGATTATTGCTCATCGGGGAGCCTCATACCTGGCCCCTGAAAATACCTGTGCCTCGGCGAATCTGGCCTGGGAACTTGGAGCAGATGCTGTTGAAATTGATATTTACCTGTCTTCTGATAATCGCATAATGGTCATGCATGATGCAAACACGAAAAGAACCTCAGGAGAGAATTATGCTCTAAAAAACACACATTCCAGCGTCCTGCGCACATTAGATGTCGGATCTTTTAAAGATCAAAAATATCGTGGGGAAAAAATCCCGTTTATTGAAGAAATAATACAAACTATTCCTGAAAATAAGGAACTTGTTGTAGAAATTAAAACGAAAAGTGAAATATTACCTTTTCTAAAAAAATCTATTAAAAAATATGGTAAAAAGAAAAAATATCAATTCATCTGTTTTGATGTTCAAACTATTATAGACACAAAACAAACATTTAAAAAATATCCCTGCTATTGGTTATGTAGTAATACGGAAGTATTAAAGAATAACATAAAAAAAATTGCTGATGCAAAAGTGAATGGGATTAGCCTGAGATATAATATAATTGATGAGGAAGTAATAAAAATGGCTGAAGAACTTAATCTGGAAGTATATACCTGGACAGTTAATGATGTTGAAGAGGCAAAAAGATTGATGAAATTAGGTGTAAAAGGTATCACAACCGACAGGCCCGGATGGTTAAGAGAACAATTATTTTAAATAATTTATAAATCCGCTAAATAGTTATAATGAATTTAAATTAATAGCGAAGCTTACAAATTGTGTATTTTATTAATTAAAATTATAATTAACTCTTATATACTTTTTTATTCTTTATCTGCGAAATAATAAATGTTTAATATTTAAATAATTAATCTAATGAAAAACAATGAATTCAACAGATTTTCCAGGAGAGACTTCATAAAAGTCTCATCTCTGGGAGGTTCAGGCCTGCTTTTAAGTAATCAAATGATGGGAAATTCAATGAATATATCTGCATCCAAAACTAAATATGCCATTGTCGGAACCGGAGGCAGGGCAGGTATGTGGCATAGGGCAATAATGGGCACACATGCTGAAACTTCTGAAATGGTAGGATTTTGCGATAATAATGAAGGGAGGCTTAAGTTATATCAGGACAACTCTTTAAATACTTATAAAAAGAATGTGCCGACATATCTTGCACAGGATTTTGATAAAATGATACGTGAAAGAAAACCCGATACAGTTATTGTAACCACTGTAGATGCGTTTCATAATGAATACATCGTACGGGCAATGGAGCTTGGGTGTAATGTTATAACCGAAAAGCCCATGACAACTACTGCTGAAAAATGCCAGCAAATTATTGACACTCAAAGAAGAACTGGAAAAAATGTTACAGTTAGCTTTAATTACAGGTATTCACCCCCGAGAACCCAGGTAAAAGATCTTCTGATGAGCGGGGTAATTGGAGATATTTTATCTGTTGATTTTCACTGGATGCTTAATACTCATCACGGAGCAGATTATTTCAGAAGATGGCACAGCCAAAAAAGATTTTCAGGAGGATTGATGGTTCATAAAGCAACACATCATTTTGACCTTGTTAACTGGTGGCTGTCAGCAATTCCCGTTGAAGTTATGGCTAATGGAAAGAAGGAGTTTTATACACCTGAAATGGCCAGAAGATTTGGATTATCAGGTCCTCATGAAAGATGCCTTACATGTCCTGAAAAAAATAAATGTGGATTTGCCCTCGATCTTGCTGCTAATAAACAAATGAAAACTTTATATCTGGATAATGAAAAATATGACGGTTATTTTCGTGATCGTTGTGTGTTCAGGCCAGAAATAGATATTGAGGATACCATGAATGTCATTGTAAAATATAATACAAACGTTACCATGGCTTATTCTTTAAATGCATTTAATGCATGGGAAGGATATTACGTTATTTTTAACGGAACGCTTGGAAGGCTGGAACATAAAATAGAAGAACAGTTATATATGTCAGGTGACGGCGGTGTACAGGGAGGTATTAAAAAAGGGGCAGCAACTATTCAAATATTCCCGCTCAGAGGTGATAATTATAGTGTGGATATATGGGAAGGAAAAGGAAGCCACGGTGGCGGAGATGACGTAATGCTTAATGATATTTTCAATCCGGTAAAGACAAAAGATAAATATTATCGTAATGCTGATCACAGGGCAGGTGCCTACTCAATATTAACCGGTATAGCTGCAAACGAATCAATGAGAACTGGTAAAATCATAAAGATAGGAGAACTGGTTAGTGATATAGGAATGCCGGAATATGCTCCAATGCCTGATCATAATTACAGTTTGCCAATGCCTGCAAAATTTTAATCATCTTGATACAAAATGTAATTGTCAGTGGATTACATTTTTACTAAGTAAAAATAAATGAGAATACTTATCGCTCCGGATAAGTTTAAGGATTCTCTTTCCTCTGTAGAAGTGTGCCGTGCTATAGAAGAAGGGATCAGGTTATTCAATAGTGCTTTTTCTGTCATCTGCTTCCCCATGGCAGATGGCGGAGATGGCACAGCATTGATACTTACCAGGCATAGTAATGGAAAAACAATAAGTTTAAATGTACATGATCCATTAATGCGCATAATTAAATCTTCCTATGGTATTTCAAAAGATGGCAGGACGGCTTTTATGGAAATGGCAGCAGCTTCAGGTATTGAATTATTGCATGAAAAAGAAAGAAACTGTCTTCATACATCCTCTTATGGAACCGGAGAACTGATTGCAGATGCTGTCAAACGGGGAGTTGATACTATTATTATGGGAATTGGAGGTTCAGCTACCAATGATGGAGGTATGGGTATGGCTGCTGCATTAGGATATCAGTTTATTGATGAAAATGGAAAGAGTCTGGAACCTGTTGGAAAAAACCTGATACATGTTAAAGAAATTAAAGACCTTAAAAATATTTCATCTCTTCTGAAAAAAATTAAAATAAGGGTGGCCTGCGATGTTGAAAATCCTCTATTCGGTAAAAATGGGGCAGCTTATGTTTATGGCCCGCAAAAAGGTGCAGATGAAAATGCAGTAAAATTTCTGGACGAGGGACTTAAGAACTTTGCTATTGCTTTACAGCAATTTTCTGGTATAAATGTTTCCCATATCCCTGGTAGTGGTGCTGCCGGTGGTATGGGAGCAGGTATAATGGCCCTGCTAAATGGAGAGCTGGTACCCGGAGTTAATCTGGTAATAGAGCAAACCGGATTCGAAAAACAGCTCAGGAAGGCTGATCTGATTATTACAGGAGAAGGAAAAATGGATGAACAAACTCTTAATGGTAAAGTCGTTTATGGTATCTGTCAGTTAGCAAAAACACATTCTGTCCCGGTTGCAGCATTGACCGGATCATTGAATTTAACTCCGCAACAATTAAAATTATTAGCTCTAAATTATGCTTCATCAATTGTACCTGGCCCGGTAGATTTATCATATTCATTACAAAATGCTTATGAACTTATAAAAAATGCTTCCTGGAATATGATCAGCCTCTTTGCAACTGCTATAGAAAATGGCAAGAAATAATGTAGTTAAATAAAAATAATAAACTTTCGGAATTATGAATAAACTGAAAACTCAAATTAAAAAATTTTGGATAATTGCAATATTTACAGTCCTTAATTTTAATTTCCAGGTATTTGTGGTGGCAAATGACAGATCTGACACAGTATCTTTCATTCATATCACTGATGTACACATTTGCAATCTGATAAATTATCATGCAGGATTTGCAGAAAAACGCAAACATTTCGGAAATGGCATAGAACCTTTTGTAAACTTTATCAGAGAAATGCCAAATAAATTAAATGCTGATTTTTTGGTTATAACAGGAGATATGACAGACAACTTTGAAGCTGAAACTAATAAAAACAATATGCTGGATACCGAAATCGAACTTTTTGCAAAACATTTGGAAGTTTGTGATGTACCAGTATTTCTTACTCTTGGCAATCATGATATTGCCAGTTATTTCATGACTTCAGAAACATCTTACTCTTCAAATCAGCTAAATTCAGGAAAAGCCCGTGCTTCATGGATAAGGAATATTCCCTGTTTTAGGAATGGTACCTATTATAGTAAAACAATAACAATTGATACTACTACCTACCGGCTTATATTCCTTGATAACACTTATTATTTACCTGACAGAACCCCGGAAGCCACAAGCTATATTATGGATCCGTCACAATTATATTGGCTTGATAATGAATTAAAAAAATCAAATACAGATATTGAAATCATTTTTATGCATATTCCATTATCCGGGCTGCCTGCCGAAGACCTGGCACCCAGCCGCAATACCTACCATATTAATTATCAGGATACCATTCCTGTTCCATTTGACTTAAAAATTGCTCATAAGGATTCTTTATGTCTGCATAGCGTACTTGCACAAAATTCATCGGCAAGATTAATTATAACCGGACATCATCATAGTAATGTAATGCATGATGTAAACTTTCCCAATAATTATTCTGTTTATCAACTTATGACAGGAGCATTCGGGTATCATCCTGCCAACTGGAGATTAATAAAATTAACGGCAAATAGTATAATAATTTCACACCCGGGAGATGTAAGAAAACAATATACTATTCCTTTACATGGAAAATAAATTTGTAACTTTTTATTTTATCTTATTCCTCTAAACTCATCAGGCAATTGTTCGTCAGGGATATTCAAAATATCCCTGATCTGTACCTGATGATAATAAAACCTGAGAATATCAGAAAAGGAAAATCCCTGTCTGGCCATCTCCATAGCCCCTTCCTGACTCAGGCCTATTCCATGTCCATAACCTTTTCCCTTAAAAACCACACTATCCCCTTTTTGTTCCATACTGAAAAAACCGGAACGAAGATTAAAGTCATTTCGAACTTTATCTATATTAACAGAATCTTTTTCAATATTGTAATATTTTTTTCTATGCTCCTGCCTGATTAATAATTTGTTATTATCTATCTTATTCATATTTCTTATTCCGGAGGATACCAGATAATTTCTCCACATATCTAAAGAGATGGATTTTTCCCATTTATAATTTGGCTGATCAATAGAAAACGGATCCATTACAGCCTGGAAATATTCTTCATCATTTGTCCATACATCGGAGGCTCGACGGGTTTCTCCACCGCTATTTGAATGATATACAGTATTTATAAGCACAAAATAGCGTCCCGTAAGAACAAGGTTATGAGTGGATAAAACAGCATGAAGTATAGAAGGATTAGATATACTTCTCCCTTTATATGCCTGACAATGTGTATTATCACATAAATTAAAGCCTTCAGGCTTATGATTATTAAAATTTTTTAGTGCATAAGTCCTGGACAAGATAGATTGCACCTTATAATACTCGGGATGGGCCGAAGGTCCCCCCTCCGCTTCCACCACGCCTGCCAGATATTTATCAAATTCAATAATATTTACTGCCTGAAGGGCTTTATGGTTAATTGATATTTCAAGATCCCCTTCATAATCCCTCGAATCCCAGGACGGATCAACAGGACGGATTTTAAAAATTCCATTCCCATGGGAATCTCTGAAATAAATTTTATGAAAAAAACCATAATTCAAATCACCATCACTTAACAATAATGAATCTTCTATTAAACTTAGGTAAAGCAGCTCCCCTGCCCTGAAATATTTGTCATTATTTTCAGTTTCTATAAGATATTCTCCGGAAATACAATGTATAACCATAGACTCCGGAAGCATATCCTGATATAAACCAACACGAATTTTTTGTTGTGCATAGGCAGTACTGAAAAGTATCAGAATTAATATTGTCAATAATCTATGCTTCATTATACTTGTTTTAATAATTCAATCATTCTGGATGCAACTCTCTCCGAAACACCAGATTCCCCTAAAGATAACGATATCTTATAATATTCATCCATCATTTCTCTCCGGTATTCAGGATTATTTAACAGGGCATGCAATTCTTTCTTTATCTCTTGTGCTAAATTATGTTGTAAAAGTTCCTTAACAACCTCTTTACCGGCAATTATATTTACAAGAGAAAAAAATCTTATCTTAACAAAAAAGCGCCCTATAAAATATGTTAATGATCCGGCTTTATATATCACCACCTGTGGCACATTGAATAAAGCAGTCTCAAGAGTTGCAGTTCCTGATGTTACAATTGCAGCAAATGATTTATCAAGAATCTCATATGTTTTATTATATTGAATTTCAATGTTAGTTACCGAAAGAATTTTTTCATAAATTTTGGGGTCAATTGTCGGAACACCAGCAATAATAAAATGGTAATCAGGGAAAAAAGCAGCAGCTTCTACCATTTCCGGAAGGCATAATTTAATTTCTGAAACCCTGCTTCCGGCTAATAAGGCTATTACAGGTTTTTCGTCCACATTAAAAGATGCCTGGAGCTGATTTTCAGACATCTTTTTTCTAAATCCGGATATAGCATCTATAAGAGGATTACCAAAAAACTCAACATTCAGAGAATGGCTTTTAAAATAATTAACCTCAAAAGGGAAAATCACAAACAATTTAGAAACAAACTTTTTTAGCTTTTTTATCCTCTTCCTTTTCCATGCCCATACTTTCGGAGAAATATAATAAAAAACAGGGATGTTATTTTTAAAAGCAAATTTGGCAAGACGAAGATTAAATCCAGGATAATCAATCAGAATTAAAACGTCCGGAGAATATAAAAGCAAATCTTTTTTACAAAAGCTCATATTTTTTAAAATACTCCTGATATTGGCAAGCACATCAAACAGGCCCATAAAAGCCATGGTTTTATAATGGCGAACAAGTACACCGCCTTTCGAACTCATAAGATCACCGCCAAAAAATCTGAAGTCTGCATCGTTATCATTGTTTTTCAAACCCGCCATTAGGTTTGAACCATGTAAATCTCCTGAAGCTTCGCCTGCAATAATATAATATTTCATATCAGGCAAATTTTAAAACAAGGATTATAACTGCATACATAAAGAGAGATAAAATAACACCTCTGGATGCATGGAGGAAATCTTTACGCAGAAAAGCAAAAAATAATATAAGGTTTGGAAGGAGGCAAAGGCTCACTAATTTAGGCAAAGCCTTCAAAATGTAAAGCCTTGAAATGAAATTACTAAGCTTCATTTCAGGTTCTCTGACAAAATAAACCAGAATAAAAAACATTAGTGGTATAAAAACCCCTGAAAGCGTACCAAGCCAGACTCTGTCATAATTTATTTTCCCCATATTGTATTTAAATCCCAGGTATTCAGGTAACGAATTCCTTCATAAGAAGTCAGATCAACAGTAACAGGTACAATAGACACATAATTCATCTTTAAGGCATATTCATCTGTATCAGTGGCATTTTCCTCATGATTCAGATAACTGCCGGTAAGCCAATAATATTCCCGGTTATGAGGATCAATTCTGCGGATATACTCCTCCTTCCAACTACCCTTAGTTTGCCTGCAAACCTTCATCCCTTTAATCTGATCAAAAGATACAGCAGGAATATTAACATTCAGGCATACTCCTTCAGGAAGGCCGTTATCTATAATATTGGATATAACTTTTTTTAACACTTTTTTTGAAGGTTCAAAATCAGCATCATGAGAAAAATCAAGAAGTGAAAAGCCGGCAGAAGGTATTAAATTTATACATCCTTCCATAGCCGCAGCCATAGTCCCGGAATAAACCACACTTGCAGATGCATTTGACCCATGATTAATACCTGACAGAAGCAGATCAGGTTTTCGGGCTGAAAGCTTATTCAGGGCAAGTTTAACACAATCAACCGGTGTACCCTGACAACTATAAATTGTTAAGCCATCTCCATCATGTTCTTTCTTTGCCCTTAACGGAGTTTTTATTGTAATGGCATGTGACATTCCTGACATTGGTTCGGATGGGACAGCAGCTAATATATCACCAAATTCCCGGGCAACTTCAATAAGGCATTTTAAACCCTTTGCCTTAACACCATCATCATTCGAAATCAATATTAACGGTCTTGAACTCAAATTTATATTAACTTTAAAAATTATTATTAAAAAATTTACCTTAACATTTTCTAAACAAATTGCTAAATTAGGGAAATCAGAAATAAGAAACAAAATTATTAATATCCTGCCAGAGAAAGCTTATTACAATTGATAAGCATCTTTTTTATAAATATAAATTCTAAGATAATTTAGTATTTTTGTCGAATTATTATGTTTTAATTATTTTATAGTCCGTTATCAGAATATATTATGATATACAATAATATAACAGATTTATTTAAATATGAAGATATCATACAATTGGTTAAAAGATTATATTGACTATCTCCCGTCGGCAGAAGAAACTGCAGAAATATTAACCGGTGTTGGACTTGAGGTAGAATCTATAGAAGAATATAATAGTGTTAAAGGAGGGCTTAAAGGTGTCGTGATTGGTGAGGTAATTAGCGTTGAAAGACATCCTGATGCAGATCGGTTGACTGTAACAAAGGTTAATACCGGAAGTGAAAAACCTTTATCAATTGTTTGCGGGGCACCCAATGTGGCAAAGGGTCAAAAAGTTCCTGTTGCATTAGCCGGGGCCACTCTTTATAAAGGTAGTGATTCTCTTACAATAAAAAAAGCTTCTATACGGGGGCAAATTTCGGAAGGAATGATCTGTGCCGAAGATGAACTTGGATTAGGAGAAGATCATAGCGGAATAATGGTTTTAAATAAAGATGCAAAAATAGGAACTCCGGCTTCTGAATATTTTGATATTTATACTGATACAGTATTTGAAATCGGAATTACACCTAATAGAATTGACGGGGCATCTCATATTGGAGCTGCCAGAGATCTGGCTGCCTATTTTAAAAATAAAAGAAAAAATTCATTTATAAAACCCGATGTCACTTCATTTAAACAAGACAACAACAATCTGCCAATAGAAGTGAAGATTGAAGATACTACAGGCTGTATAAGGTACTCGGGACTAACTATTTCTGACATTGAAGTAAAACCTTCACCTGACTGGTTGCAAAACCGATTGAATGCCATAGGGCTAAAACCTATAAACAATGTTGTAGATATTACAAATTATGTACTTTACGAAACAGGACAACCCCTTCATGCTTTTGATGCATCGAAAATAACCGGTAACAAAGTTATTATTAAAACTCTCCCGGAAGGGACACCTTTCATTACCCTGGATGAAAAGGAAAGAATATTATCTTCCGAAGATCTTATGATTTGTAATGAAATTGAAGGAATGTGTATTGCCGGTGTATTTGGAGGAATAGAATCAGGAATTACATTTTCCACTAAAAATATTTTTCTTGAAAGTGCTTGTTTTGATCCCGGATATATTAGAAAAACATCCAAAAGACATATGCTAAACACAGATTCCTCATTTCATTTTGAAAGAGGATCTGATCCGGAAATTACAGTTTACGCTCTTAAACGGGCAGCAAAGCTGATTAGTGAAATAGCAGGGGGAAAGATATCCTCAGAAATAATTGATTTATATCCAAATCCGGTACCCCATCGTTCAATATTTCTAAATTACAATTATTTACACAAACTCACAGGTCATGTTTTGGATTTATCTATTGTAGAGAATATTCTTATCACATTAGATTTTAAAATAGTTGAAAAAAATAATGATGGCCTTGATTTGCTGGTGCCACCCTATAGAGTTGATGTATTTCTGCAGGCTGATGTAGTTGAAGAAATTTTAAGAATATATGGATTAAACAATATTCCGGTATCCGAAAAACTCAATGCCTCCCTTTCTTATATTGAAAAACCTGATAAAGATAAAATACTTAATGCTATAGCCAACCTTCTGGCCTCAAATGGGTTCAATGAAATAATATCCAATTCTCTCACAACTTCAAGATATTATGAAAACAATGTAAATGATCCCGAACTGGTAAAAATCTTCAATCCACTTAGTTCTGATTTGAATGTTTTGAGAAAAACTCTGCTTTATGGAGGATTAGAAGCAATTGCCTATAATACAAATCGCCAGCACCCAAATCTCAAATTCTTTGAATTTGGTAACGTTTATTCAATTTCAGGAGATAAGGATGGGGAAAATGAATTAAATAAATATAGAGAAGAAGAAATTTTGGCCCTTTTTATTACCGGAGAAAAACATGAACCCTCATGGACATCTTCATCCGGATCATCCAATTTTTTTCAATTAAAAGCTTATGTCGAACTTGTTTTAAAAAGACTTGGCTTTAATCCGGAAAAACTTGATAAGGAGGCAGGTGAACAGAAGGATTTAATTGATGCATACCTTTATAGAATCCATTCTTCAAATCTTGCTGTTATGGGCAAAATTAACAATGATTTGATCACACAGTTTGATATTAAGAATGAGGTGTTTTACGCACATTTTTACTGGAAAAATATTTTGAATCTGTCGAAAAACACAGTCACATTTAAACCCCTGGCAAAATTTCCGGAAGTCAGAAGAGATTTATCCATGTTCCTGGAAAAATCAGTTAAATATGAAGATATAAAAAAAATTGCGTTTAACGTAGACAATAAAACTCTTCGTAAAATTCATCTTTTTGATGTATATGAAGGTGATAAAATTCAGAAAGGAAAGAAGTCTTATGCTGTTAGCTTTATTCTGGGAGACGAGAATAAGACACTTACAGATGAGGAAATTGATACAATAATGAACAAAATAGCACAATCTCTGGAAAAGGAGCTTGGCGCAAAAATAAGGTCCTGAACGGATGAAAGATTTAACATCAGGAAAAGAAGGGAAATTAATTTTTTTATTTGCATTACCAATGCTGTTTGGGAGCATTTTCCAGCAATTGTATAATATTGTTGACAGCATTATTGTTGGGCGCATTTTGGGGAAAGAGGCCCTTGCTGCGGTTGGCAATGCGTTTCCTATCTTTTTCACTCTTATTTCTCTTATAATAGGATTATCTTTTGGTGGCACTATTGTTATATCTCAATATTTTGGTGCAAAAGATTTTGAGAAAGTTAAAAGGGCAATTGGAACATTGTATCTATTTTTATTTGTTACTTCAGGGATTCTCACCTTACTGGGGCTGGTCTTTATTGACAATATTCTTCAACTGGTAAAATTACCTGAAGAATTATATGCAGGGGCCAAAACCTATACAACAATATTCATTATGGGCCTTATAACCTTTTTTGGTTACAATGGAACAGCTGCAATCCTGCGGGGTTTGGGTGACTCAAAAACTCCGATGGTATTTATGATTATTTCAACTCTTGTAAATATAGGGCTGGACCTCTTATTTATTATAAAATTTAAATGGGGAATAGCCGGGGCTGCCATAGCTACAGTTGTTTCACAAGGAGGGGCATTTATTACAGCAGTATGGTATCTTAATAAATTTCATAAATTAATTAATATATCATTTTCAGACCTGGTTTTTGATAAAAAAATCTTTAGGCAAACATTACAGATCGGTCTCCCTACAGGTTTACAGCAAACATTTGTTTCACTCGGTATGCTGGCACTTCAAAGGATTGTTAATGATTTTGGGACCGATGTTATTGCCGGTTATTCTGTAGCCGGAAGAATAGATTCACTGGCAATGACACCTGCAATGATCTTTTCCCAGGCTTTAGCTGCTTTTGTGGGACAAAATATAGGGGCAGGAAAAAATGAAAGGGTGACCAATGGATTGAAAGCTACGCTTATTATGTCATCTGCAGTTGCTATTATTCTAACAACTATTGTAGTCTTTACAAAAGAATTTTTAGTCGGGTTATTTAATCAGGATCCTGAAGTGATCCGAATTGGAAGTCAATACCTTATTATTGTTAGCGGATGTTATCTGATTTTTTCGATCATGTTTTCATATAATGGAGTATTAAGGGGTGCAGGAGACACTTTAATTCCTATGTTCATAACACTCTTTTCATTATGGCTAATCAGAATTCCGGGTGCTTATTTTCTGTCTGAACGAATTGGTGCAGCAGGCATTTGGTGGGCTGTACCTATTGGATGGGTACTCGGGCTCATAATGTCATATTTTTATTATAAAACAGGAAGCTGGAAAAACAAAGCCGTAATAAAGCCTCAGCCAGTTCCTTTTATAACACAAGAAATAGAATAATATTCTCATTAAATAAATCTTCAGCAAAATATGCTTAAATCAATGACAGGGTTTGGGAAAGTAGAATTAGCACTTCCTGATAAAAACGTAATTATTGAAATAAGGGCCCTAAATAGTAAACAATTGGATTTTACACTTAAATTCCCGTACATATATCGGGGAAATGAAGCTGAAACAAGACAACTGGTTAATGAAAGACTTGAAAGAGGAAAAATCGAACTTAGTATATTCATTGATGTTAAAAATGATATTTTATCCTCCAGTTTAAATGAATCTCTTATAAAATCATATTATTTACAACTTAAAAAATTAACAGATGAACTTAAAATCAAATCTGATGAATATGTGCTTCCTGCTATATTGGGATTACCAGAAATAATAAAATTTGACAGAACAGAGGCAGATGAGAATGAATGGCTTCTCGTTAAGGAAGGGATTTGTAAAGCATTGGACGAACTGGATAATTTCAGAAGACAGGAAGGAGCTATGATAAAATCTGATATGGTACAAAATATTCGATCAATTTTAGATATACTTAACAGCATTAGTAAATATGAAAATAACAGGCTGGAAAGGCTGAAAGAAAATTTAAAAAGTGAACTTGAAAATCTTTTGCCTTCCGGATTATATGACAAAAATCGTTTTGAACAGGAAATAATCTATTATATTGAGAAGTTTGACTTTTCTGAGGAGAAAATGAGACTAAAGCATCATTGTGACTTTTTTCTGGAAACAATTAATGCTAACGGCCCTAATGGGAAAAAGCTGGGATTTATCGCTCAGGAAATCGGACGTGAAATAAACACTCTTGGAGCAAAAGCTTCTGATTCTCAAATACAAAAACTTGTAGTGCTTATGAAAGATGATCTTGAAAAAATAAAGGAACAACTATTCAATGTACTTTAAAATGCAGAATAAACTTATTATATTTTCAGGTCCTTCAGGTTCAGGAAAAACAACAATTGTAAAGCATCTTGTAGCAGCCAATAAAAATCTTAAATTTTCTATCTCAGCATGCAGCAGGGAAAGACGTGAAGCTGAAGTTGATGGAAAAGATTATTACTTTTTTAGCAAAGAAGAATTCCGAAAAAAAATTGCCAACAATGAATTCATAGAATGGGAAGAGGTATACCCCGGGCAGTATTACGGAACCCTGCGTTCAGAAGTTGAAAAGATATGGAGTGAGAATTATCATGTGATTTTTGATGTTGATGTTATTGGAGGGTTAAATTTAAAAAGGAAATACCCCGCTAACTCTTTGGCAGTATTTATCCAGGTCCCTTCCATGGAGGCCCTGGAACTAAGATTAAGATCAAGGTTAACAGAATCTGAGGCCTCCATTAATAAACGCATAAACAAAGCCCGTGAAGAAACATCCTATGCTCATGAATTTGATATTATACTTATAAATGACAGGCTGGAAGACACATTGGTTAAAGCTCAGGAAATTATATATGATTTTATTAAGAAATAATTATTTATATTACAAAAATTATTCAGACTCAAAGTTTGTCCAATGTATATAGGTTTGTTTTTTGGATCTTTTAATCCTATCCATATAGGTCATATGATTATTGCAAACTATATGGTTGAATTTACTGATCTGGATCAGATATGGTTTATTGTAAGTCCGCAAAATCCCCTGAAAAAAAAACATAGGCTTCTTGATGATTACGAACGCTTGGAAATGGCCTGTCTCGCTATTGGTAATGATCCCCGGTTCAGAGTATCAGATATTGAATTTCAAATGCCTAAGCCATCTTATACCTGTGATACACTTACATACCTGGAAGAAAAATTCCCAATGCACAATTTTTCCATGATATTAGGATCTGACAATCTGGCATCTTTTAACAAATGGAAAAATTTCGAATTATTAACCGAGAAATATATTCGTTATATATATCCACGTTATGAAGAAAAATCAGAAATTCTAAGTTCCGAAAAAAATATTATACTTGTCAATGCCCCGAGAATAGAAATATCTTCAAGTTTTATAAGACAGGCAATATCGGAAGGAAAAAATGTCCAATACTTTTTACCTCCAAAAGTAAATGCATATATTGATAAAATGTTATTCTACAGATAAGTTTTTATATCCTTTGTTATAAAGTATAACCATTCAGATATTCTCTGTGTAAAAATGTTTGTGCTTCCTGATCGTTTACGAATGATTCGGAATCAGGATTCCATTCTAATGTTCTGCCCAATTCAAAAGAAATATTTCCAAGAGTACAGGCTGTACATGTCCTGTGGCCAATTTCAACAGGTACTACCGGATCAACTCTTCTTTTTACTGCATCAATGAAATTTTCATGATGTTCTGATCTGCCTTCATAGGGGGCATCTTCTTTTTTTATTACCGGATTTAATGACTCATCGGAAGCCCTGAAAAATCCTCTTGATACTTCCACCCAACCGTCAGTTCCAAAAAATTTCACTCCTCTTCTGTCACCATCAAAAGGCTGAATAGTGAGATCTAATCCGTTTTTATAGGAATAAGTAAGGAATTCGGCACCATCAATACCGGGAGGAACAATCTTTACAGGCCCGCTTCTGTCAACACCCATTCCCCAGTGGGCAATATCAATCATATGTGCTCCCCAGTCTGTCATAAGCCCTCCGCCAAACTCTTTATACCAGCGCCATGCTCCCCAAATTTCCTCATTTTTAGGCGGATCCAGAGAAATAGGCGGGTTTAACTCGTGATTAAAATGATAATTAGGCAATGGTCCCAGCCATCTATTCCAATTAAGTCCTGCCGGAATTTGTTCCTCAGGCAAATTATAAGGTTTTGGAAATGGATCATCTCCATTAAAGGCATATACTTTTGTTAATTCCCCTATCTTTTTTTCACTCACAACTTTTATAGCATGCTGGAAACCGGCATCAGATCTTTGCTGACTTCCAACAGCTAAAATTCTGTTATTGGCACGAACAGCTTTAACCAGTTCAATACCTTCTTTAATTGTCAGTGTAAGAGGTTTTTCAAGATAGATATCCTTTCCCGCTTTACATGCATCAATAGCAATCAATGCATGCCAATGATCAGGGACAGCAATTACAACAGCATCGATATCCTTTCTATCCAAAAGTTCCTTATAGTTTTCATATACCTTTACTTCCTGGTTAATATCCACATTTTTGTAGAAACTATCAGCTTTTAGCTTAAATCTGTCTCTTTTAATGGCATAAACATCTGAGCCGGCGAGGACTCTTACTCCATCAATTTTTAAAAAGCTACCAGCTAAGTAATTAGCCTGCCTTCCGAGGCCAATAAATCCGATATTAAGTGTATCACTGGGCTTTGGGCCTGCACAGGACTGGAAAGGAAATAATGAAACTCCGGCTAAACCTGCCAAAGAGGTACCGATAAATGCGCGGCGTGAATATTTGTGCTGCTTATTTGTTGTCATAGTAATAATTTTTGTGGATTAAACTAAGCTTTATTATCATATTAATTACTATCAAATATAAAGATTATTCAGGTAAATCCAGAATTGATAGCAATATTTATTTATCAATTGCTTATAACTTTTTCCACAATCTGTCCTCCCCGCAAAATAGCTTCTTCATTCATTGGAATAAGATGATGATGTCGTGAAGGCAATGATCTTTTCAAACCTTCATGTAAATTTGAAAAAGAAATAAGAGGTTTAATTTTCAGATACCCTCCCAATACAATCATATTAAAAATTCTTGAAGATGCCAGTTTTGTTACTTCCTCTGCAGCATTAATCTTGTAAATATCAATGTCTTTTCGTACAGGATGTCTGCTGATTCCATTTGTATCATATAAAAGTAGGCCTCCTGTTTTTACTTTTGGTTCAAATTTATCCAGTGATTGCTGATTTAGAATAATTGCTGTATCGTATTCATGTAAAATCGGCGAGCTAATCCTTTCATCACTTAGAATAACAGTAACATTTGCAGTTCCTCCCCTCATTTCCGGACCATAAGAAGGGAACCAGCTTACTTCCATATTTTGCATTATTCCGGAATAAGCAATAATTTTTCCCATGGAAAGAACACCCTGACCACCAAAACCGGCTATTATAATTTCCTCAGTCATATTCTATTATTTTTCCTGATTTTTGTTTAGGATTTTTCCGTCAACTTTAAATTCACCTAAAGGGAAGTAAGGAAACATATTTTCTTCCATCCAAATATCTGCCTCAACAGGAGACATCTTCCAACCTGAATTGCAGCTTGTAACAACCTCGATAAATGATAATCCCTTTTTATTCTTTTGATTTTCAAATGCCTTTCGAATTGCTTTTTTTGTTCTTCTTACATTAGCCGGTTTATGAACAGAATTTCTGGACACATAATAAGTGCCGGGTAATAATACAACCAATTCAGTTATATTTAAAGGATGGCCCATATTTGAGACATCTCTGCCATAAGGTGAGGTAGAAGATATCATGCCCGGGATTGTAGTAGGTGCCATTTGTCCACCTGTCATACCATATATACCATTATTTATAAAAATGATAACTATATTTTCTCCCCGGTTACAGGCATGTATAGTTTCTGCAGTTCCAATGGCAGCCAGGTCGCCATCTCACTGGTAGGTAAAAACATATTTATCCGGCCACAATCGCTTGATTCCGGTTGCAACAGCCGGGGCCCTTCCATGAGCGGCCTGTGCCATATCTATGTTCATAAAATCATAGGCAAATACCGAACAACCTACCGGAGATATACCAATAGTATCCTGTTGTATTCCCATTTCCTCAACAACTTCCATAATGATCCTGTGAACAGTTCCATGCCCGCATCCCGCACAATAAGATAAAATATTGTCTGTCATCAAACTTGTCTTTTGGTAGACAATATTTTCTGCTTTAATTATATCAATCAAATTCATTTTATTTCATTAATTTTATTTTCTAAAACTTCCAGAATTTCATCCGGACTATAAATCATCCCCCCACAACGTCCATAAAATTCAACTTTTGTTTTATTTGCTACAGCCAGTCTGACATCTTCCACCATCTGCCCGGCAGATAATTCAATTGCAAGCATGAAGTTTACTTTCTCTGCAAGCCTGGACAGTTCAGCAGAAGGAAAGGGGTATAGAGTAATGAGACGAAATAATCCGGCTTTTATTCCTTTATCACGGGCAAGTTTAACAACTTTCTGCCCTATCCTTGCACTTGATCCATAAGCAACAATAATATAATCGGCATCTTCACATTGAATAGGTTCAAAACGTATTTCATATTCTTCAAGCTGCTTATATTTAGCCTGAATTTTATGGTTATGTTTTTCCTGACGTGCGGGATCAAGCTCAAGAGAAGTAATGATATTTCGCTCTCTGTCAGGGGTTTTACCTGTAATAGTCCATGCACTGTCAAAAATGTCAAGCCTTGGTTGTGGTTCAAAAAGTTCCACTTTTTCCATCATTTGACCAATCACTCCGTCGCTAAGGATTAGAACAGGGTTTCTGTATTTAAAAGCCAGTTCAAAACCAAGAGGTACAAAGTCAGACATTTCCTGAACCGATGCAGGGGCAAGAACTATCAACCTGTAATCACCATGTCCTCCTCCTTTAACTGACTGAAAATAATCTGACTGGGCCGGTTGAATTGTACCCAGTCCCGGACCTCCCCTTACAACATTCACTACTAAACAAGGCAACTCGGCACCTGCAATATATGATAAGCCTTCCTGCATAAGGCTGATACCCGGGCTTGATGAAGTGGTTAAAACTCTTTTACCCGTTGCAGCTGCACCATAAACCATATTAATAGCTGAGACTTCACTTTCTGCCTGCAAAACAACCATTCCCGTCCTTTCTTCAGGTTTTTCAGACATCAGATATTCAAGTATTTCTGACTGTGGTGTTATAGGATATCCAAAATAAGCATCAGCACCCGCCCTGATAGCTGCCTCAGCAATGGCTTCATTACCCTTCATTAATCTTAATTCTTTCATTCAGCATACGATTTTTTGAAATTCAAACTTTCACCCTGTACACAGTTATAACACCATCCGGGCAAATAATACCACAATTGGAACAACCGGTACATGATTCAGGATGTTCCATATATGCATAATTATATCCCTTCGCATTAACTTCCCTGCTTAAACTTATAACATTTTCAGGACAGCTTACAACACATAAATTACAACCCTTGCACCTCTCAATATCAACAACAATCGCACCTTTAATTTTTGCCATTTTTGTATGTATTAATTCCATAAAACACTGTAAAATTAAAAATTAATTAAAAAACGATACCTAAATTTTAAATTCAGTAATTTTCTCAAATTGATTTTACGAAATTTTATTAAGTATAATATTGATCCTTAAATTTTTATACTTTATATAAATATTGTTTATTAAATATTAAAGATTTTGTTAAAATTACTTTTAAATGTAAATACGGCTTTAAATGTTTATTTTTAACTGCTAGTTAATTTTTATACTTATTGAACCTGATTTATTGGATGATCTTTACTGAAATTATTTAATCTTAATTCAAGATCAGAAAACTGACCCCTGTCAACCATAGATACACAAGCTCTTAAACCATCTTTTCTGGAACTTCCGGTAAGATCAAGTGAAATAGCACTTATTCCGTAATATAATAATTCAGAAATTAGCTCAGACCCTGTAAATCCCGGATAGCTAATAGTAAAATAAAATCCATCCGCAATCGCCTCATCAAGATCTTTTTCATATACCAGTTTAAAGCCATGATCAATAAATAATTTTTTCATTATTGCTGCTTTCTCCCCATAATCTCTTACAATTTCAACAAAATTATAAGTCCCGTCATTTGCAGCTTTAAGCATGGCCGCAAGAGCATATTGCGCAGAATGACAAGTTCCTGCACTTAAGGCATACAGTGTACCATATATAAGGGCATGCCCGAAAATATCACTTGTAAAATATCTTTTAAGATCCGGATATGATCTGTTAAAAACATCCCCTGATACCACCATCATCCCAACCCTTTGGCCGGCATAACTAAATGATTTTGAACTTGAAATTAACAGAATAAAATTTTTGGTATATTTTGCCACAGTTGGCTGAAATGGAGCCTTACCGGGTTTTGAATAATCCTGCCTGAAATCCATTGCAAAATATGCCAGATCTTCCATTACAATAACATCATATTTTTCTGCCAGCTCACCTATAATCTTTAATTCCGCATCAGTAAAACAAATCCAGGAGGGATTATTTGGATTAGAATAAAGTATAGTTGATATTTTACCGTTTTTTAAATATGATTCCAATTTCGGCCTGAATTTTTCTCCTCTGTAATTGTAAACATCAAAAGCATCATATGCCTGACCAAGAACTTCACATTGCTGTTTGTGAACCAAAAATCCGGGATCAAGAAATAATGTTCCCTTTTTTGTTTTATCTGTCCTGTTGGCAACCATAAAACCTGCCATACTTCCCATTAAAGATCCAACTGTTGGGATACAATACTCCTCACTAACATTTATATCCAGAAAAAGTTTTACGAATCGGGAAATTTCAGCTTTTAGTGCTTTCACACCCTCTATCATGGGATACTTGGATGCAACACCTTTTTGTAATGCTTCAATTTCAGCTTTTACCCCAACAGGTGAGGGATCCAGGCCAGGAACACCCATTTCCATTCTGAT
>CAZLXM010000052.1:0-25766 GCA_964563105.1 uncultured Bacteroidaceae bacterium | reverse complement strand
ATCGTACATTTCCGTAATCATCAACAGAAAATACTATTATTTTGCGTTTTGAACGCCAGCCAAAAATATTTTTTAGATTTAAATTAACTTTATTTACTATTTTATTTATCATATATTAAAGTTTTCCGTTTCCTCATTTATCATTGAATGACATATTTTAAGAATTTTCAATGCTCTTTCTTGTGGAGAGTTAAAATCCCGCAACCTTTTTAATCCATTTTTAATTAATTTTTTCTGAAGCTGTTTATCATTTATTAATTTTTCAATCTTATTCGCAGCTGATACAGGATTAAGAGCTTCAAAGTATAAAGCTGCATCTTTACAAATATCTCTTGCAAAACTAAGATCTGTTGTTATAATGGGCTTTTTCATTATCATGGCTTCGGGATATGATGCTGAGAAGCATTCAGCCAGAGTTGGCAGGAACATAAAATCACATTCCTTATATAAAGACGGACATTCTTCCGGTTTAACCGATCCTATATTAATTACATTGTTACCATAATCCTTTCTAAATATCCTATCATAATTTTTATTATCAATGGTAAGAATAAATTTAATATTATTATAAGCTCTTTTTTTGAGTTCATCACATATAGCAGGTATTATCTCAATATTTTTATGCCTGTAATAAGATGTAAGGGTTAATAAACGGATCTCACCATTATTTGAAGAAGGTGGCAATTTATTAATGAATGTATGTTGATCAATAAAAAAATTATTATAAGTATTTGAAACAGTAAAAACTTTCACAGCATCCAAATCCTTTCTAAGTCTTTTATTTACATCATCAGTTTGAACGATATATGAATTTGCATCTCTTTTAAAATAATAATATTGAATCCTCTTTTTAAAAGTCAGCCTAAATTTTTTGTATGAAGATATAAGATTAAAATATGGAGAATCATAGTATAGATATAAAGGCAGGTTAAATCCCATTAACTGGGGAGCCTTTGAATTCCAGTATGAAGGTCCGCTTGTTGTTACAACACAATCCGGATTTATTATTTTCTCAAACTTTTTAAGTTGAGAGGTAACTTTAAAGGTTTTTATAATATTTACCGGGCCAAAATCAAAGTCATAAAAATAAAAGTTATCAGGAAATACATCTTTTCTTAAAGATTTTCTAATTCCTGGTCCGACAAAGACATGATATTCATTTTCATTAAATTTAATACATTCATTAATAAAAGACAGAGCGACCTGAACGGCTCCGCCAAAACGTAATACTGCCGTATTAATAATTATTCGCATTTATTTTTCAGATAAAAACTTAAAGTATTGTTCACCTATATCCTGAAGAGAATATTTTAACACACTTTGTCTTGCCTTTAATCCGAAGCTTTGACGAAGTTCCTCGTTTTCAATAAGCATTCGTAATTTTTCAATATAAGAATCATGATCATTTAAATTAACAAGGAAACCATTCTCCCCATCAGAAATCAGATCGGAAGGCCCTGCCTCACAATCAAAGCTGATACAGGCTAATCCGGCAGCCATGGCTTCACCCAATACGTTAGGGAAACCTTCAGATACAGAAGTAAAAGCAAATATTTTACTTTTCAGATAATATTCCTGAACATTTTGAATTGTTCCCGGGAATAAAACCAAATCTTCCAAATTAAGTGATTTGACCAAATCTTTGGCGCTTTCCAGTTTTGGGCCATCTCCAATAAAACAAACTTTCCAGTTCGAAGGTCTTATTTTTGAAAAATAAGTTATTAATAAATCCTGTTTTTTCGAGGTAATAAATCTTCCAACATTTAAAATTACATTTTCCCGCTTTATAATAACAGGATTTTCATTGATCCTGATCGGGTTCCCGATAACCCTGATATTTTCATGTTTCAATCTTTTGTACATTAATTCTTTAGCCCTGATTGTCTGCGCAATAATACCTGTGGATTTTTTATATATAATCGGGTTTAAAAAATCAAGAAATTTACCATAACTTATAGAAGGACGGCTCCTGTCAGAAATAAATGTCCGGACTGGCAGACCAAATATAGAAATCAATACAAATGAATTATATTTTCCGCCAAAACTAAGTAAAACATCGGGAGAAGAAAATTTTACCTTTCTTCTTAACCAGAACATAAGCTTAATAATAAAAAAAGGACGGCTCATTTCTTTCAGGCTAAAAGAAGGAGTATGAATTTCAATTCCTTCAGGTAGTGGATAAAAAAAATCTCCTTTTGATAAGCTTATTAAAGCAGTTTTTATGTTTTTTTTCTCAGAAAAGTACCAGGCAAGTTCTGTAATTACTTTTTCCAGTCCTCCTGATGAGAGAGATGGTAAGATCAGTAATATTTTCACAAGTATTACTTATTTTGAAACGAATTGTTTATAATATTATAAATAATTAAAAAATCAAATGAGTGGATTCACATTTATTAATTTACTCCTTTGAAAGAATTCAAAAAATATTTATCAATTTATTGAGTTTTCTGTCATAAATTAATATAAAATCCGACAATAATCAGAAGTAAATTTTGTTCAGAAATGTATGGGAAATAATTTGAATTTTAATTAGCGAGATACAGCTCTTCCATTCCTTTCCAAATAATCTCATTTTTGAAGTTTTCAGCCCATTCTATACCATTCCTTCCAAGTCTCTTTCTCAAATCTTCATTTAGATAAAGCGATCTCATTGCTTCAGCCAATGCATTTATAGATTTTGGTTCTACTATTAAACCATTATAATTATTACTAATAGCATCTTTAACTCCGGTACTATCAGTTCCTATGACCGGAACACCCATGGCAGCAGCCTGGATCAAAACATTTCCAAATCCTTCCCACCAGGCAGGTAAAACAAATACATCCATAACTGACAAAAATAAAGGGACTTTCTTTTGTGACCCTGCCAGAACAACTCCAGGATGTTTACCCATATTTGAAATTAATTTTTTATCAGCTATTTGGTTTTCTTCTATAGGGCCGACAATCAGCAATTTTAAAGAAGGAATATCGTTAAATAAGATTTTAAATGCATGAAATAATTCATTTATTCCTTTTCTATCAATTAAACGTCCTACAAAACCAAAAACAAAACAATTATTTAATGAAAGTTCTTTTCGAAGCTGTTCAGTTTCTGCAAGGCTTATATTATTTTTATTAAATCTATTAAGATCGACTCCGTTGCTACTTCCCTTATTTATTATTATGCATTTGTCCGGATGAAATATACCCGTATTAACTCCCAGCTCCTTGACTGATTCACTTATACAAATGATTTTATGAGAGAAGAAAGATGTCATTTTCTCAACTAAAACAAGAAAAAACCTTAAAATACCTTTTTCATGTTCAAATCTAAAACCCCGGCATGTATAAATACGAACTTTAATACCTAAAACCCAGGAAGATAATAAACCAAGAAAAGCCATCTTAGGAGTTCCCAGATTAACAATATCCGGTTTTACTTTTTTTAAATGAATAAAGATCTGTACTAATGCTATTATATCTTTTAAAAAATGAATTTCTCTTTCAATATCAACTGGTAAAAAACCGGCACCTTCATTTTTACAAAAATCCTGAACCATAACATTATTAGGCCCCAATAGGTCTAATATATAACCTTTATCTATAAAATATTCTAGTTGTCCCTCCAAAAGCATAATACTCTTAGGAGCTGTAATGCCGATAACAATTTTTTTCATCTTTATTTGAGGTTATATAGAGCTTCATGGTAATATGATAAAAATACTTTTTAATAATTCTATCAATATTAGTTTGAATTTGTTTTAACATTTAAAATGTTGAATTAAGAATTTCGGGCTGTTTCCGATAGAAATTTTTTATAAAAATTAATACGTTTTTCATCTAGTAAATCTTTCTGATAACTTTTTGCTTCTTCATAATTTCGTTTTGCCTGTTTCAGAAGAATATCTTTATTAATTGAAAGTAATTTTTTGATTATTTCTTTTCTGCTTCCGGCTTTAAAAATCATTTCAGGATCTAATAATTCCGGAATTCCGGCTGTCTTTGCCCCTAAAACCGGACATGCTTTACTCATTGCTTCAATTACGGCACGCGGCAATCCTTCCTGTTTACTGGGTTGAATGTAAATATCCAATTCATTAAAAAAATCAAATACCAGCTTATGCTTTAAAACACCAATAATTTTAACCTGATCGGTAATACCGAGTTTTTGTGCGAGATTATTTAATTTTTTCCCGGAACCCTGACCAACCAAATAATAGTGGAAGATACGATTTCTTTTTTTTAGTTTCGCTATTGCTTTAATGACGTCAGCCTGACCTTTATAAGGCACATCCAAAGCAGCCACTGTTCCAAGTATTATTGTCCCGGAAAAATCTGTATTTTCAATTTTTAATATTCTTTGATTCAAATCGGATTCATTAAGTTGCTGTAATTCCACATCAGAACTGCTAATGGAAATTCCTTTCGTTGGATAACGTTTTTGTAAAAACTCACGTGTTACATAAATTGAAAAAGGCACTTTTTTCATAATTGCTTTTTGTTGCCACATTTTATAATAGGCAATAAGCTTTCCGCGCCAATCATAATTCCAATAGGAATCAAATGTACAAGCCACATATTCAACCAAAACGGGTTTTTTATCCCTGATGGCAAATTTCACTGCATTAGTCCCGGAAGCACTGGGTAAGCGACAAATAATTATATCATGATTTTTTACGACTCCCCTTATAATGGCTTTTGCTTTAAAGAAGTTTTTAAAAAATAGGCGGACAGATTTAAAATCAGGAAAAGGAAATACTGAGAAATTATCATTTTCAATTTTTGTAAAAAAGCTTAGATCCTTATCTTTTAATTTTTCGACACGAATTAAAAAGCTAATACTTGTACCCAGGTTCAAATAACGTTTACGTATTGTATCATTTATATGAATTCCATAATAGTTTCCTCTAGAATCAGTATAAACAGGTCCATCATGGACAAATAACACTTTTTTATTTTTATTATAATTCATAAAAAAATATTTTGAAAGTTTCTTCCTCACTAAATCTTTTCAGTATTTCGTTATTAAAGATCATTTTTTTAGAATAATTTTCATTTTGTTGAACCTCATTAATAATTTCCAATGCAGAATTAAAATCTAAAGGATCTATTAAATTTGAATGGACACTCTTTGGAATCATTTCCTTAATTGGAGGGATATTGGACGTAATAAAGGGTATTCCTGCTGCCATTGCTTCAATCAATGCATTTGGCTGTCCTTCTGTTAGTGATGGAAAATAAAAAAGATCCATGGCTTTATATAATAATGGCAAGCGGGTTTGTAAACCAAGGCAAATACAGATATCTTCAATTCCGTGGAATTCAACCCTTTTTAAAAACTCCTGGCTGTCAGTATATTTTCCGGCAAAGAGAAAACAAATATTTTGTTTATCCTGTTTAATTTTTTTAGCCAGCATAAAAATTGTTTCATGATTTTTTGCGGGGTCATACCTTCCAATATGGCCAATTATAAATTTATTTAAAGGCAAATTGAAAAATGAACGTGCTTCTTTTTTTGTTTCTTTTATCTTGTAGGCAGATAGCTTAATACCATTTGATATAACTTTGAATCTGTTATCTGAAATGCATCTGTTGGGGAAAAAAAAATCAATTGCATGTTGGGAATTGGATAAAATTTTTGTGGCATTTTTATATACCAACTTATTTACAAAATAATTGTACTTAAGATTAAACCATGTCTCTTTAAATGCATTGGATGATCTGCGATAAAATACTATTCTTTTTTGTATTCCGGCAAAACGCGCAATTATCAGTACAATACCCGCAAAATTCCCGTTAAAATCACAAATAGTTTTAAATTTTTGATTTTTGAAATAAATATAAAGCAGATACCATTTAAAGGGGTTTAAAAAACCTACTTCCTGAAATCGAATATTAACTCCTGTTTTTTTATATTCATCATAAAGATCACCTTTTTTTTTATTACGGACCAGAACTGTAAAATTCTTTTCATCAGGGAAAAAACTTAAAAAACGTAATAGATAATTTTCTATACCCCCTGCATTTAGACCGGGTATCAGGAAACATATATTATTCATTGCATGGAAGTTTAGAAAGTACAGATTCAACCATCCATGCAAATGGATTAAATGACCCGGGAATATATTCTAAATTTTCATTCCAGTATCCATTAGAAAACTGTACCTCTTCATAACCAAAACCGTAACTTATCTCTATAATCTTTGGTTCTTCGTTATGCATAACGAAATCAAATGCTGCACTTTGAAGCTTTAATTTTGATGCAATATCAAAGGCTATTCTTAAGGCACTAAGTGGAATTTTCTCCAAATCATAATCCATTTCCCCGCTTCCCGAAGCCCTGAAATCACCATCGCGAACTTTTCTTCTTAAAGCAAAACACCTGTTATTCACATATTTAATTCGAATATCATAAATATTATCAGGTATAAACTCCTGAAAATAAACAAAACCTTTTTCTCGTCCCTGAAGTTTTGCGTAAGGAGGTTTAACAAAAAAACGTGCAATACCTTTAAATAACGCATTTATTTTTGTTTCTCCTTTTTGATAAACCCGCCAACGTTCTCTAAGGCTCCTTATAGGATCATAAACCGGCATCCCGCGGCCAAAAGATTTTTTAATTAAACGTTTAGCTTCAGACGAAGAACATACTAGATATACATTTTTCGAACCGGAACCTGCCCGAAGCTTGAAAACCTTTGGGAAAGACGTTGTTTCAACCCATTTAAGAGCCTCTTTTTTATCATAAAAGACCCATGTAGGAGCCAACGGTGCATTAATGCTTTCAAAAAGATATTTTTGAGCAAGCTTATCATCAAAATGCCAGCCGGTTGTAAAATCAGGAAAAACAATTTTACCGGCTGCTTCCAAAGCAAAAAGAAGCTGTTTGGCAAATATTAAATCTTTGGGATTCTGATGATGATGATGCCACATCAACGCATCACAATCTTTTAATTGATCAATTATATCATTATTGTAGCAATTAACAACTTTATAATTAATATTGTTTTCAATGCAATAATTTATCCAATATTTACTAAAACTCTCATTATTATGGTGAATGGCTAATTTCATTTATTTATTATTCAATATTATATTTTAATATTTTCGTTTTCCGAATCTAATATTTTTATAAGCATTTCTCGGTGAGACTCACAGCGCATCAAGTTTAGATAAAGCCTTTTCTTTTTTTTACTTAGAAATGATGGAAATAAGTTTCTATTCCGTAAATAATGAAATAATTTTATTGAATGAGGTTCGATATAAGAAAAATATCTTCTTTTTACTTTTTCAGTGAATTTGTCGAACTCATTTTGTAATAAAAAATCATCTAATATTATAGAATTAAGACGTTTGATATTATTATAAAAAGTATGTTCTTCATTTTTATTTAACAATTTTATTCCAGGATTTTCATTACACTGTTCATACGGAATTACTTTAAAATTTAATATGTCACTTAAAATTAACTCAACAGCATAACCATAATTCCAACTAGTAAAAGATTTATCCGGTTTGTCAAAAATAAAATTTCCTAAACCATAAAATATTGGTACTCCATTGTATATTTCATAGCCGCTATAACAATGAGAATGATGTGCAAAAATTGCTGAGGCGCCAATATGAGCATAAAAACGAAATAATTTTTTAATGCGAGGGCAAGGTAAATCGTATGTCTCATGCCCTCCATGGATTATCAATATAACATGATCAGAATTTTCTTTTGCTGTAATAATATCATAATAATTCTCAATTGGATCTAAAGGATTAGCTCCAGGAAAATTTCCATTTGTTGTTGAAAATTCATTTTCTGCAAAATTTAGAATTGCAATTTTAGCTTCACCAATTTTTTTATAATAAATCTGTTTTGCTTTAAGATAATTTTCTCCTGCACCAATAAAATCCAGATCATATTCATTACATGCATCAATAGTTGATTTTAACCCCCGGAAGCCATAATCCATAATATGATTATTAGCTAAAGTTATTAAATTAAATCCTGAATTTGAAAGAGCTTTTGCTGATGTAACAGGACCTCTTAAAATAGGTCCAGTTTTCTTTATAGTTTCTCCATTATTGATTAAAGGGCACTCAAGATTTGTTATTGCTAAATCTTTATTTTTGAGAATTGGGATGAAATCACCAAAAACATCGTCAAACTTTTCAAGGAAAATTAAATCACTAATCCTATTAACAGGAGAAAAATCACCAGTAACTAAAATATTAATTAAATTATTATTCATTATTTTGATAAATGTCTTTATAAATTAAGTTACCTAAATCAACTGTTGTAATAAATTCGATATCAGGCCAACGTTTAAGTATTTCTTTTAATAAATTATGCAATAAAATCAAATTTTTTTCTCTATTTTTTGGATCAATCAAACCTATATAATTTAATCTGTGAGACTCAATTATTGCAGGTTTATTAAATAAAAATGCTGTTGATATATCTTTCAAACAACTCCCGACCCAATCTGCTGGATAAAATGATGGCTCAAAAATACAATTTCGTTTAAGATAAATCTGTTGATATTTGTTACTTTCACCTAAGTTATATTTTTTTATATTAATTTGTCCTGATGAGGGTTCTCTTTGATATCCCTTTCCTTGAAAATATAATATCCCATGCTCAAACAATGTCTTATCAAGATCAGAGTGCCATGTATAATTTGGAGCCATAAATGACTTAGACTTGAATCCAAATATCTTTTCAAAAATATTTAATCCATCTTCAAGAATAATTTTGTGATTTTCTACCTCTGAAATATTATCAAAACCAAAAGCTTCCATAAAGCTTGCTGATATTTCATTTGTAATGGTTTTGCTTAAACCAAATAAATTTAAGTCAAATGCTAAACGGATTTCTGGGAGCTTCTTTTTGAGAGCTTTCATCCATCTTGCAATATTCAAATGTTCACGCCCATGAAATTGAGGGAAGAAAAGGTTATTTTTTAAACCCTGTAACCATAAAGTAAAAGTATTATTATGTTTTGGATATTTTTTATAAGTCTCAATAAATATTTCATAATGGTAATCCATAAAACAAGAATTTCTAATTTTATCAAAGTCAGGATTAGCCATAAGTGTATTTGCAGTAATTACAGGATGATTACCACGATAATCTTTAAATTCAGATAAAACAGTAAATAAACAACTAAGATCATCTTCACTTTCGAGACCATCATACTTATTATACATACACTCATTAACTCTAATACCGTTGTTTAAAAGAATATTATATGCATTTAGGGATGGCATTCTTATACTACCCCAATCATCTGATTCAATAACTAATAATTTACGGTTCGTTCTCCAACCATTTAAATTGGTGATTATTTTTCTTGAAATTGACTTTAAACCTTTCAACATAAAAATTTCTTAAATAATTATAACCCTTTATATCAATACATAAGACTTAAAAATTTATCTGCAACAATTTTAATATCATAATTTTTTAAAGACGGAAGTTGCATTTTGTTTTTATAATTACCGTCAAGAAACTCCTCAAAGATTTTAAAATCATCATTTGATGCAATATTTAATACAGGTCTTCCGGTGATGATATAATCTATTAACTTGCTTGGCAATTGTGTTTTTATATTATTATCAAAATTAATCAGAAAGTCCATACCTGATAATATTTCAAGCAATTCTTCGCGAGGAATATATTTTCTTATTTCGAGCTTTTCAAACAATACTTCCTTAAATGACAATAATAATTCTTCATGTTTAGTAAAAACAAAAAATTTAAAATCTCTATTTAATTTTGAAATAAAAGTTAAAAAGTTCCTTGGATCCCGTTTTCCAGGAATGAATCCACCAGTGTAAGCAAAAACAGGATAATTAGTTAATTTTTCGTATTGTTTAATTTTTATATTATCAATTTCAAAACCTTGGGGTATAATTTTAATTTTATAATGGAATTCCGGATAGTAGGCTGATATCGCCCCATCAAAAGGTACAGTAATATAATTCGCTCTGCGACAAAACCATTTTTCGAGATATTTGAAATAAAATAATTTACGGAAAGAATCAGCGGTATCTCCCATATAAGGATCACCACAATCAGCTATCCAACATTTTGCAATTTTATTTGAAGATTTATATATAGAAGCAACACCCCAATGTATAGGATATGGTACAGCAATGGATATCAATAAATCAAATCCCCTAAGTCTTTTTAATTTTTTTTTAACCATAAACATGAGCTGAATATCTGGCCATTCAATTAATATTTGCATTATTCTTTTTATTATTCTACGCAAATAAAGCTCAATTCTTTGACCTTTAAGAGGAATTCCTTTAAACTTTAAAGAGCCTAGATCTAAAATTTTGAGATGATATTTCTGCATAAAATCATGATAGTCAAAATCCTTAGTTGGAAAACATACTGTAACTTCATGCCCTTTCTTTGATAGCTCTTTTGCCAGTTCAGTAGCTCTGAATGACCGTGGCGCAATAACAGGATAAAAGCTATTACAAACTATCAATATTTTTTTTTTAATCATATTTTCAGATTTCATCAGACCAATTTAAGAAAATAATATAGTATTTATCAATTTTTGAGAATTTATAAATTCAATACGTAACCATTCTTTCGTTATACCTCTAATATGTTCATTTAATAGTTCTATATTTCTATCTCTATTGAACTCATCAATAAACCTATTTAATTGAAACGATATGAACAAGAAATAACTGGTTTTTATGTTTAGATCCTAATCAGATACTATTTAAACAATTTTTTATACAATCAATGTTTTTCATATTAAGGGTATCTCTTACCAATTATAATAGACTAGGTTTATTATTATGATCAAAATAATTCATTTAAAATCCATAAAAAATTATTTATTAATATTTTATATAAAAATGAAAATATTATTTTATTAAATCAATTAAAGCAATGTTATTATCAATAAATGGAGCAATAAATGGATTTGTTATTAAAGTAAATAAGCCAATATTATCAAAACCAATACGAAAGGACACAATATAAAATAAAAAAAATACTGGTAAAAAAACAATTAGAATGTGTTTAGAAATCATTTCATTTTTATTATGATAAAAATAAAGAAATAAAAAACCTGCAGAAAAAAGATTAGAAACATTAACAAAACGACCAACAGAAGGTATTTGACTTAAAATTCTGGCTATTCCTCCAAAAAGTAAAAAAAATGAGAAAAGATTATTCAATTCCTTATTTTGATAATATATATTTTTACCTTTAAAAAAAACTATCAAAATAAAAACATATATAATTGTATTTAAAGCTTTTAGGTACCATATAGCGTACCAATTGAGACCTGTTTTCCTTGTAGCCACTATTTCAATATATTGATCTAATGTATAAGATTCAATACGCGGATGAAATACCTCTGGAGTTATTGACAACAATACCTCTCTAATTAGGGGAATATTTATTTCAGAAATAAAAATACTAATCATAAATAAAAGAAAATAGATGGTTGTTCTGTTTCCCAAAAAATTATAAAATAATATGATCAAAACAGGAAAAATAAAACTGAAATGCATAAGGATAGATAAAAAAGAAATCCATATACCTTTTCTATTTCTTTCAAATAAATATTTTAAAGCTCCAAATAGAAAAATATGAGCAGCAGACCAAAATCTCACACCATTTATATACCAAAAAGGAACAATTAGAATAAAGGTAATTATAAATATCTTTGAATGAAATGTAAGATCACTTTCTGTTTTATTTATAAAGTACCATATATTCCTAGAATAGAAAAAACCAAATATAAAGCCATACACAGCAAATAAAATTCTTTGATCACCAGTGATTTTTGCAACCAAAAAGGTTATCAACGGTTGAAAAATATCAACATAATTAGTACCTTCAGCATATAACACTTTTGACAATAAATAAATATTTTTTTCTGAATCATGAAATTCTTTGAAATACTCAATATAACGCATCGAATCTTGTCCTTCTTGAGGAATAAATGTAAATCCAAAAAATATTACAAATAGCCAAACTCCATTTTTTGCCCAGTTTTCTCGATAGTTTTTTATGGATGTTATTAGGGCAGCAACAGGCCAAATAAAAAAAAGTATCCCTAGATTTGTAGCATTATTTTTGAGGCTCATTTTGCCACTAAAAAATATTTATTCGTAAATAGCGATTTTATTTCAATCTCTATAATATTGATAATTCTCAAACTAATTAAGAAATATCATTTTTAGATATTCAACTATTCGATTTGCAGCCAAGCCATCCCAATATTTTGGGATATTTCCTTTTTTCCAAGTTCCCGAAAAAACTTTATTTAAATACGGTTTAATTGAAACAGGATCTGTTCCTATCAGTTCATTCGTTCCTATTGTAATAGTTTCTGGGCGTTCAGTATTATTACGTAAAGTTATACAAGGAATTCCCATTACAGTAGTTTCTTCTGTAATTCCACCTGAATCAGTTATCACTACTTTTGAGTTTTCCACTAAATAATTGAACTCAAGATATCCCATTGGTTCAGTAAGGAAAAGATTCTTTATTCTCTGTATATTATAACCTTCAACAGGTTTTGCATCAGAGTTAAGCTCTAGACCAGTAATAATCTTTGCAGTTCGCGGATGGACAGGAAATATTATTGGAATATTTCTTGATGAATTTAAAATAGCATCCAGAAGGCCTTTTAATTTCAGCTCTTCGTCAACATTTGCCGGACGATGAAGAGTAAGAACAATATATTCCTTTCTTTTTAAACCAAATTCATTAAAAAATAAAGGTCGACGAAATCTGTGCCTGTTTGCCAATAATGTATCAATCATTACATTGCCCACGAAAAATATTCTTTCATTCGGAATACCTGCCAATTTCAAATTTTCATTTGCAAATTCACTTGTGGTAAAAAAATAATCCGAAAGGCAATCTGTTACCATACGATTAATTTCTTCTGGCATGCTTAAATCAAATGAACGAATACCTGCCTCCACATGGGCAACTTTAGTATTTAGTTTTTTTGCAACTATGCTGCAAGCCATAGTTGAAGTAACGTCGCCAACCACCATAACAAGATCTGCCGGATTGGCAACCAGTTCTTTTTCAAAAGCTATCATTATTGAAGCAGCTTGCTCAGCCTGTGTGCCGCCACTACAACCAAGGTTTACATCAGGTTCCGGTATATTCAAATCCCTGAAAAATGAATCACTCATATTTTTATCATAATGCTGGCCTGTATGTACTAATCTGTATTTAATAAAAATATTGTCTTTGAATACCGTTTTTTTTGAATAATCTTCTATTTCATTTTCAAGTATTCGAATGTCAATATTACTTAATTCTCGTTTAAGATTTTCAATAGCATGAATAATAGGCGCAATTTTCATAAAGTTAGGCCTTGCACCTGCAATTAGTGTGAGTTTCATCTGAAAGGTTTTGAAAATAAAATATAAATAGCTGCAAATAGTCTTTCTTTTAAATATCTAAAAGGACATTTACGATGTTGTATCAAGTCGGGTAAATGTTTTATCGTACCAAGAAAAGCCTTTGGAATGGAAATCCACCCATTGATTCTACTATCATAAGCACCTATGACATTAACTCTTCTCTTATCATATTTTGGAATTTCTTTTACTGTACTAACAAAAGGGTGCTGAACAATATATTCAGGAAAATACCAAACATTAAGGCCTGCTTTAATACAATCCGAAATGAAAACACTTTCTTCCGATCCAATTATCAATTTATTACCGGTACCAAAACGCTCATCAAACAAAATACCCTTTTCTTTTATTTTGCTAATCCTTGCTGTCATTTCTACAAAACTAATAGAATATGGCAATTTATTAATTTTCATTGCAATTGTTGAATAATTTTTATATTCAGGATCTCCGGGTAGTGTTTTAATTTTGAAAATTGCAATATCTAATGAGTTATCTGCAGAATAAATATTAATTATTCTATCAATATATTCCGAAGTATAAGTGACGTCATCATCAGAAAATAATGCAATATCAGCATCTGCCATTTTAATACTCTGATTTACAGAATGAGATATGCCTTTTTCAGGAATATGCCTGACAACCACATCCTCTCTAATTAATTCTTCTGGTACCTGAATATACTTTTTATCAGTATAACTTTGGAAAATTATATATTTAACATCAGCTCTCCTCTTAAGTAAAACATTCTTTACCTGCCCTATCCTTTCATTAAAAGTTGAAATCAAGATATTAAGATTCAATTTTTCCAAAGTAGATGATTCGGAGTCGTTTACATCGGTTCGAGACATTTTTAATATTCCTTATTATCTAAATATTAATTTTTTTAACTTTTCTTTTATATTTTCAGGAAAAAATACTGTAATTATAAATATAATTTCTTTCAATGTTTTGGTTAATAGTAATGCTTCAAAAAAATAATAGATGTTTATATAATTAATCAATTGTTGCCAAATTAAAGATACCATGGAGAAGAATGCCCATTTTTGCTTTACATAATTCCTTTTCTGTGTTATTATAAGGAGTTTGCCGAAATAGCTGTCCATATTTGTATCTCTCGGATATTCTCATTATCACTAAAAAAATATTTTCTCGGAAAGTATTGTCCTAATTGCATAAACAGTAATTCAGGCTGCATAGATTTTTGTAAATCAGTGCTTTTTTCGCCTTGCAACCCAACATTATAAGTTATAAACTCACATAACGCCCGGTTTCACTATCCTGATAAGTAATTACGTCTTGTAGTATATTCATTTTGTTTGTTGTTACAATTAGTTTTATTATATACATGCACAGGCGGAGGTCTTGTAGTATATTCATTTTGTTTGTTGTTACAATATAAAAATTCAATCATCTAATATTTTATAACAGCAGAATCCAATAAATTCCGGATATCAGACTCCTTTTATAAGTGATAAACAGTATTGTTTTTTATGTAAAGGAATTTAAAAGCAGACCTACTTACCAGGATCTATAAATCTCATCCAGTAAAATATTTTACTGAACAATAGGGGAGGAAAAATACTTCTTAATTTCCTCATAGATTATTTCTAAAAAACTTATGTTCATCACTCATAATTTCAAATATTAAGTAAAATAAATCATTACAAAAGTTTTATAAATAATTTAAGTTTGTTTTTTTATAGAAAATAAAATAGCTTGTTGAAAATCCTCAACAGTATATGAATTTATTAATTTAGATAACCTTTCTGCATTATGTTTTATCTCACTATTGTTTAAGCTCAAATTTTTACTCTCCAAATCCCGAATAAAATCATTAATATCATAAATAATAAATCCCTCATTTCTAAGCCATTTCATTAAAATATTTTTTTTATTTAAATATAGTTTAACTCCAAATTGAAAACATCTGATAATATTTCCCAAAGCCATTTGACGATATCCATTAAATATTGCAGCACAAGTTCTTTTATAAAGTTGATTGAACCTATCGAGAGTCATAAAATCATAGATACCTACGAAATATTCTAAACCTTCTATTGCACTTCGAATCTTATCAGAGTATCTACTTTCCTTGCCGTAATTAAGTAATAAAGCAAATTCATAATAAAATCTATTTTTTGATTTTTTAATAATCTTTATTATATCAAGGTTATTATTATAAGAGCTTCTGTTATTACCAATAATTATTAACTTTTCTTTATTGAGAAAATCCTTAATTGGTTTAAATGTAGGTGATATAGACAATTTTATAAACTCAGGAATATAAGTCCACTTTTTTAACAAGAAGTCATATTCTTCCCGGCTATAACACATAAAATAGTCTATATGCTTTATAACATCAGAAAAATCGTTATTTTTATTAAATCCCCATTTTAAATTTCTTAAAAAAGAAAATACAGATTTTTGTAAATTTTTAATTTTTTGCTGGAAGGAATTTAATTCAAGTGATTGTTGAGTCAATTCACTTAAATAATTTTTAATATCTCTCCCATATAATTCATGTCCAAAAAATCTCCATGCTATTTTAATATTTAAAGGAAGACTAATTGCTATTTTACTTTTTAAATAATCTAAATCATATAGAACCACTAAATCAGCATGTTTACATCGTTCAATGATTTTTCTGACACTTTTTGGTGAATAATTGTAAAAAATCACATTTCCTTTATAATTTTTTTTACTCGTTTTAATATTATTTATTATTATAATCTCATTTAAAAATAAATCTCCATTAAATCTTTCTGAGTCAGAGATAAACTTTAAATCAGTATGTATATGTATTATCTTTATCATGTGATTTATAGTATTTTTTCCAAATAACATCGGTCTATTACATTCGGTATATCAGACTTTTCTCTATACTTTTCCACAAACCCGTATTTAATATATAATTCCAATGCTAAAGGATTATTTGTATGACAACTGGCAATCTCCATCCTCTCTTTTTTACTTATTTCAAGAAAAATTTTTAATAATTTTACAGATATACCTAAACCTCTGAATTTTTTTCTAACGCTAAGTAAAGCACAATAGGATTTTTTGTTTTTAAAATTATTTGTATAAAAAACTACAATTCCTTGTATTAATTCATTTTCAACTGAAACGTAGACATTAGCTAATTCAAAAATTTTTTCTACATATTTTTTTAATTTAACTTTTTTCGATAAAGGAGGAGAAAAATCATTATTTACGGATTTCAGATAAGAATAAATCTTGCTTTTTGCTTCCAGAATATCTTTTGCATTATAAATCATAAAATATCTTTTTCTACTTTTTTTGTGCGGTTATAATTGTTTCAGTATAAGATTTAGCTATAATCATTTCAGTATATTTTATTGGTTTCTCAATTTCTTTATTCATGAAACAATTTAGATGATTCTTTACTATATCATACCCGGCAATAATTGAAAATGCGATTCCGGCGGAGAAACGCGGGTTAATATCCATAAGATAATAATTCTTTGAGTCTTTAATAAATTCAAAATTAACACAACCATTAACTCCAATTTTTTCACCTATGTAAGATGATGCCTTAGTTAGAACTTTATCATTAGTCATTAATACTGTTATACCTGCACCGTTACTCGTTCTCAACAATTCCTGCCGGGAAAGTGAAAAATCACTACCCGTAAATGAATTTCTTATGTAATCAACTGTATAAATATCCCCTTTAATAAAAGGTTGAATAATGTAATCCGGTTTTGACAAAGAATATTTTAAAGTTTCCATATCATTGATATGAATAATTCCTTCACTGCTTCTTCCATTAATTAATTTAGCGATATATGGGAAGACTGGAGATTTTATTGAATCTAATAATGTGCGATAAGTAGGTATAATTTTAAAAAATGAATTATTTTTAAAAAACAAACTCATCAAATATTTATTTCTTGCTATGTCTATCATTTCTTTAGAAGAAATACACAGAGTAATATTTTCTTTTTCAAATTCCAGACGATGCAAATTATAAATATCTATCTCCAAATCTGTTATTGGAATTATATATTCAATAGCATAATCTTTACAAATTCGCAAAATTGCATCAACATATTCAAGTTCATTTGTTACACGAGGAACTTTAAAAACTTTTTTATATTTTAATGATACTGAATGCCAATTTGAAGGATAAATATCACTACCATATACATTATATTTTTGTAATTTATTTAATGAATCAACAATTGCATTACTGGAAAAAGATCCAATTGCAGTAACTAAAATACCTTTACTCATTGTGTGAACAAGATTAGGAAATCTTTTCAAAATAAAATTTTGACTTATCTCATTGCTAAAAGTCTTAGTATCTTTTCTATAATTCAAGATTAAAACATTATTTTATGAAATAAAATTTAATCAAACCTTTATTTATTAATAAACAAGTAATTATAATTTTGTTGAGGAGATATGACCTCATTTTTTTAATATTTTAATTATTTTATTTATAATACTATCTTCAAGTTCAGGGAAAATTGGCAAACATAATATCTGCTCGGAAGCTTTCACTGCAACAGATAAATTATCCGGCTTTGCTGAATTGAGACCACAATATGTTGGAAACTGACTAATAAGAGGATAAAAATAGCGCCTCCCATAAATATTATTTTCTTTTAGCTCATTGTATACCTCATCCCTTGTTTTTCCATATTCTTCAGAATCTATTAATATTGGGAAATAAGTATATGAGTGTTTATTCACATTCTCCATTTTTTTAATTAGCCTGATACCACGTATTTCTTTTAAACCATCAAAATATTTATTATAAATAATACTACGCCTTTTTCTATAATCTTCAAAATATTTTAATTGTATTAGACCATAAGCAGCTTGTAATTCATTCATTTTTGCATTTATACCCGGTGCTATAACAGTTGTTTCATTTGAGAAACCAAAATTTTTCAAAAGATCTATTCTTCTTTTAGTTTGTTTATCATGGCAAACAATGGCCCCTCCTTCAATAGTATTAAATGACTTTGTGGCATGGAAGCTTAAAATTGATAAATCACCAAATTCTAAAATAGAATTATAATTTATTTCGACACTAAATGCGTGTGCTGCATCATAAATTAGTTTAAGGCCATAATTATCAGCTATTTTTTGCAACATCTCTAATTTACAAGGATTCCCATATACATGTACAGCTAAAATAGCTGTCGTAGCAGGTGTAATTGCAGCTTCAACTTTTTTAGGATCAATATTCAAATCGTCAGGATCAATATCCGCAAAAACAGGTTTAATATTATTCCACCATAAAGAGTGTGTGGTTGCAACAAAACTAAAAGGTGTTGTTATAACTTCCCCGGAAATATTCAAAGTTTGTAATGCAGAGATTAAAGCCAGAGTTCCGTTTGCAAAAAGTGAAATATAATTAACACCAAGGTATGAAGCAAGTTCTTTTTCAAATTGTTGATGATATGGTCCATTATTAGTTAGAATTTTATTATTCCATATATCTTTTAGATATTCATAAAATTCATCCAAAGGCGGCATTACCGGTTTAGTTACATATATTGGTTTTAAAGGCTTATCCATTTTAAAATAATTTAGTAACAATATGAATCTATATTCAATTAATTAAAACATTCGATATGTTATTTCAATAATTTGTTAATAATATAAGAATATTTAGTATTTTTTAATATTATTCATTTTCTCTATTAAAATATTTTTAATATATATATAATCGGGAATTCCACTAATTTCACAAAACAAAAAGACAAAAACAGCACCAGCTAAAATTTGAATAATTAATTTTATGAAGTAAGAAGAATTCAAGACATACCCTAAAATAGAAACTACAACTAACATTAATACAGCGAGAAAGAAAGAAGGAAGAATATCTCTAACCTGATTTTTCATACTATATCCAATATACTTTCCAGACCAGTAACTGTTCAAATAATAAGCTATTAGCGAATTAAATATAACGCCCACAATCATAATTTTAATACCAAAGAATATTCCCATAAAAATAACCGGAATAGCAAGGGATTTTTTAATTATTTCAAGTTTTAAAAAAAGATCTGAACGTCCCTGCACTTTAAGCATATTTAGATTCAAAGCATGTAATGGATATAACATGCTGGCAAAACACAATAATTGTAAATAAACAACTGAAGGTCTCCATTTTTCACCTATTAAAATAATTACCAGGGGTTCCGCCACAGCAGCCAGACCAAACATTAAAACAAAAGTAATGAGCATTATACTTCGTATCAATTTTCTGTAGCCAGCTTTTAATAGTATCGGATCATCCTGCATTTGGGCAAGGACAGGATAAGTAACTCTGCTCATAATATTTGTTATTGTATTGGAAGGAAAGTTGCTAAAGTTATTTGCTCTGGTATAAAAACCTAATTCTTTAGCAGAGAAATATTTACCTATAATAAGATAATAAATATTCTTATAAATGGTATCTATCAAACCGCTAATTAACAATTTACTTCCAAAACCAAATAGTTCTTTAAAAGCCTTTTTACTAAACTCCCGGCTTGGTCTCCATTTATTCCATAACCATAATAAAATTGAATTCAGGGCCTGCTTTGTAATAGTTAATGCCACCAGGCTCCAGACACCAAAACCTTTCCATGCCATAATTATTGCAATAATACCGGATCCTCCTGATGCAAAAATAGATATTCGGGTTAAAAGCCTGAAATCAACTCTTTTACTTAATATTGTCCGTTGAATTATAGTAAGTGAATCAATAATTAGAACAAAAGCTAAAACACGGATAAGGACTTTTAGTTCCGGTTCCTTAAAAAATTTGGCAATCGCTTGTGCTGAAATGAACAAAGCCGAGAAAAAAATTAAACCAACAGACAGATTAAATAAAAATACAGTGGAATATTCTGTTTGTGTACAATTTTTTTTTCGTATTAAAGCTTCACTAAAACCACTACGGATAAATGATTCGGAGACTGCTATAAAAATGGTAATCATACCAATCAGACCAAATTCTTTCGGACTTAACAGGCGGGCTAAAACAATACCTACAATAAACTGTATACCTGAACTGGTAAATTGTTCGACAGAACTCCATAACACACCTGAAACTGTCTTTTGTTTAAGAGACATCATAAGATCAAAACACCTTTAGCAAAATAAAAGAATTAAAATAACATTAGATTTTGGCACGCTTACGCCCCTTCAGTCCCAACCGGTTTATTGTAATAAGCTGATTTACTGGTGTTAATTGAGATAATTATTTTTCTCAATTTGTATTAATTACAATAAATCTCAATTGTCTGATGAGATATAAAAATTTAAAATCTGTCCCAAAAATATTAAAAGCAAAATCCAGCTCCAAAATTAATCCTCTTCGCAAAGCCTTTCAACATCATTTAATGGGTATATTTAAGTCCTGTAAACGTTAAATGATCAGGTATTATATAATATCCGTAAGTAATTATATACCTTTGATCAAATAATAAAAAATAACAGGGGATTATTAAGCTAATCATGTATAATTCATAAAAAATAAATCTGAAAAAAACGGTCATGCAGCAGAAATTAATTATTAAAATACAATGACAGTTTTTCTTGTTTATTTGCCTGAAAATATTGAAATAACGAATCAATAGTATTTTCAATATTATATTTTGGTTTCCAATTCATATCGCCGTAAAATAAAGAACTATCCATATCTGATACCATTTTTATGTTAATATCGTTTATAATAATTTCAGGTCTAATGCCACCATTATAAAATCCTGGAGTATAATCGTATGCATCACAGTCATAAGCACCATAAGCAAAAGGATTAGTACCAAATCCGATGGTTTTGATAGGAAGTCTTGAAAGCCGAAGGGAATTAATTACGGATTGTCCGACCCCGCTCCCAATGCATGAAATTCCAATTTGAAATGTTTTGTTTGCCAAATTTTCGAGTTTTATTAAACAATAATGTAACAATTAATTTAAAAATATGTTGTTGATTTTTTTTTCAGTAATTCCTCCTTACATAACTTTTAACTCTATTTTTTGTCTAAATATACGGCTGGTTTGACATTTTGTTACAAATCCAAAATCTCTTAAAACCTGCGAAAATATTAAAAAAACTGTTGTTTTAATCTAAAACGAACGTGTTACATTTAATATTATTCCTAAAGAATTATAATATAGTTCCCCTGAATCAAATGCTGTACTGATCCCGCAATTATAGCCCTTAATAAGTGTTTTGTTTACATTCAAATAAGCAGAAAATTGATTTTTCAGTCCAAAGATCCCGTGTGCTCCGGGATTAATAATGTTTGTTGTTTGTTCCTGATCTGTGGTCCTATAGGTACCATAATTTTTTGAAAAAGAAGCCCTGGTTAAAATCTCCCAATTAAATATAGATGCTGTAAGTCCATAATTAAATACCGACACCCGATTATTCACAAAGTGTTCTGAGGGGGCAAAAGGAAGGCCTTCCCTGAGATAAGCCCTTGTAGTAATAAAGGGGGTACCGAGGTTAAATCCTTTATATGACCATCCCCTGATATAATGTCCATGATTATAATAATTCTCATACGAAGAAGGAGTTTGCGGCGACCATGCCTCACCTGCCTGATTTTTAGCATATAAATATTCCAGAAGAATACGTTTTATATAAAGCCTTGAAGTGTTTTTGCGTGAAAAATCAAAACTGATCCCGTTTAATCCGTCCTGAATATTTGCCAGATAATACAGGGCCCCTGCTTCATAAAAATTCTGCCTGTACAGGAGCATTTTTATTTTATCGAACTGATATTCAAAACCCAGGTCAATAGTTCCTATATGATTCCCCATTCTGGTTTCCTGAATAACTCCCTTACTATATTTTTTTCCGCTTAATACATACAGAAATGTAGTAAATGCCGTTAAATCAAAATCAGATGTATAAAAAGTTTGTTCATTGCCCCATAATACCTGATGTGTAAATCCTCCATAAAGTTTCCATCTCCATTCCGGTTTACCAAAGCGCCCATAAAAAGTTTTCTGATGTAAAAAAGTATTTATAACAACTGTATCGCGCTCCAGTCTTCGCATTTGGGTATTACCAAGCCAGGCATGGGCAAAATTTCCCCTGAAGGCAAACAACCGGCCAAAATATGGTATAAGAAAAAAGTCAGGTAAAGACAAATATATCCCGGGAATTCCCGGAGCATTGCCCGATATTGAAAAAGAGCCGGAAGATAATACAGTGTCTCTGAGACCTGCAGCATTTTTTAGCCGTCCGGCTGCCAGCTCAAGTTTTCTGTAACGCAACTTTGCATAGCCCTCAATTAAAGTAAAATCTGAATTTTCCCCGATATTTAATCTTCCATTTAAAGCAGCACTCCAGTCAACTTTCCTGTTATCTGTGTATCTAAAATTTTTTAATACGGATGGAGTAAAGCTCATTGCAATATTATCAGGGGCTATACTTCCAAATTGATTTGATCTGAACCAGAAGGGTGTCTTATCTTTTGATATGTATCCTGCTGAAACACCCAAAGACCCGGAAAGAAGTTCTGTTTGAGAAAATAAATCAGAAAGATTTATGAAAATCAGAATTATACAATAGAAACAGGTTTTCATATTAGTGGAAAAGCTAAATATTCGTGAAATTATTTATTAATCTAAAATAATAGAGAGGGACAATGAAGAATTAGAGATTTTTTTACTTTTATTTATTCCTAAGGATCTTATTTGGGAATATCATGTAATATTGAAATGTTGCTTGACTAAAGCCTGTGCCTGCTCCACAGTTAAATTATCTGTCTGCACCAGCCCGGGACTTTGTTTAAGTAACATTTTCATCATGCTTGTCTTCATGATCACCTTTGCCGGATTACCAAAAACAACTGAATTATCGGGAATTTGTCCCCTGACAACACTTCCTGCGCCAATAATACAGTTATCTCCAATTGTAGTGTTATAAAGGATCAGACAATTAATTCCAAAAAATACATTATTTCCGACTTTAATTTTACCAAATACCTGCCCGTCAATTTCTTTATTCTGTTTGAAACAATGAACTGATCCATCATGGGTAATAAATTCGGTGCCTGCTGAAATTGCAACATGATCACCTATCTCTATCAAAAAAGGTTCAGTTGAAAATTTCATTGAATAAATCCGGCAGTTATTTCCAATCTTTACACCTTTTTTTCTCAAATATTTAGCTCTGGCTTCTGAACTGGAGCTTTCAAGATATTTTCTGTATATCAGATCAATTATTTTTTTTAATAATTTCATATTTTTTGTGAATTATCAAATTATGGAGAATAAATGTAAAGATATGTGATCTTTCCAATATTTTACTCTACCTTCCCCTCAATAACATCAATAATAAATTTTGAAAAGAGAGGTGCAAGCCAGGCAGAGAATTCAGTATTCGGGTGAGAATCCGATGAGCTTACCGCATATTTATCAAGGAAGTATAATCCGCCTTCTGTTTCATAGCCATAAAAATCCCATATAAAAATATTATCTCCCTTTTCATCCCATTCATTCTTCATCCAGTTATAAAATTCGAGTGTCCGGAGAGCTTCCTCTTCGGATATATTATTTTTAACATTTACTGCCGGTGTCCATACAATAAATTTAGTATCGGAAAATTCGCGCATTTTATTTTTTAAGACATTATACTGGAGTTTATAATTTTCCAGTCTTTTATCTTCGGAGTCAATATCAGGATTTCCTGTATCTTTTCGAATATTGCTTACCGGATAACAATGTTTAAATATAATTACATCATATTCGGATGAGAGTATTTCAAGGGTCGGTTCCTCCATGTAGGGTGCATTTCCGGCATTTTTGACCCAGATATTGTAATAATCATAAGGATAATTTTTCCAGCCGTAAGGAGTTTCCGATGGAAAAAACCTGTTTTTAATGGAATAGCCGGTTGAATGTTTTTCATTATAATTATCAAAATATTTCTGAACATCCCCTTTGTGCGATAATCTGTATGACAAGTCGCTGGTTCCGCCAATCCATATATTTCGGCCGGTACTATGATGAAGGAAAATAATATTTTTTTTCATATCCGGATCGACATCATTTTCTTTTCCACAAGCGAGAAACAAAATACTAATCAACAAAAAAACCTTAAAAATCGTTTGCATATTATATAGTTTTAATAAAAGGTGTTGGTTATAATACGAAATAATTTTAAGATAGTTTTTGAAAGAGGAGACAAGTGACGAGTGACGGGGGACGGGGGACGGGTGACGGGATATGATGTCTTTCAATTGGGATCTTAATTTAGATTTAAGTCAATATGGGGAAAGACTAAATACAGAGAAGATGTTTTTTATTCATTCTTCTTTTTTCTGACAGAGTCCAGGAATAGTTCATGTAAATAAAAATCAGATTTGTCTTTTTTTAAGGCTAACATGAAAACATACCATAAAGCACAGCTTACAGTCATCATCTCACCACTTTCTTCAAGCACGCCTAAACCATAACCAACTAAATTTATTGCAACATAAAGCATATCAAAGAAGACAGCAAAAATGGCAAAAAGTACAACGAAAATTAAAAGATCAACAGATACTTTTTTAAAATGTCGGGATCCCCAAAAATATGTTATTGCAAGGATAATAAACAATATTATTCCAAAAAAGGCTAAGGCACTCAGCTCTCCCATATCCTGCAATCGTAAATTTAATGGTACATTAAAATTAAAATTCATGGCAAAATAATTCCCTGTTCTCTCATGTATCTGAAATGAATCATCAAGCAGAAAATAAAGAAATACTAAAACCCATGATATATAATTAATTCGCTTTGTAGTAATAATAATGTAAATTAATAATAGTATGATCCATACATATTTGATATAGACAAAAAATTCTGCACATCCTCTGTCCTTCGCTATATTATAAACAGATTCTTCCCAATTTTCAACAATATTGAACTTACAAACAAGATGTAGAATTATAAAAGCAAAATCAGCACTAAGAAGTAAAAGCAAGAAAATTAATGAACTTCGTTCGCTTTTTGTAATAATCTGATTAAAAAAAGATCCCTGTTTTTTCATATGTTGATAGTTAATTATTTAAGTAATTGAGCTATTTATTAGTTAGTTATAAATTATTCTTGAAATCTACTAAAATAAAATGAAAACGACATGTTTTTTTTTAATTAATTATTCATTTATGTAAGAATTAATCATCTTATGTTTCAACTGAAGAAGTGTTTTAACTTAAAAAATTCTTTAAAAAACAAATTACAATAACGTAACAATTTTTACAGACAAATAATATAAATTTATCTTCAGCATAGTAATTAGCTAATTAAGAGACGACTAATTCCTCTGCTTCTTCTTGTCATAGGGACACTTAGCCGCTAATCCGGGATTACGTTATGAATACTATTTACCCAAATTCTGCTTCTTCCTG